>REDX01000193.1 GCA_007695355.1 Planctomycetota bacterium | reverse complement strand
TCTCCAGATCGGCCTTAGAAAACAGCACCCGCGCAGCGGGTTTCCCCCGGTTTTTACCCGTAGCTTCCCGCCATTGGCTCAGCGCTTCCAGGGCGAGCTTTGAGTTCCCCTGTTGGTTTTTACAGTTCGTCCATTTCGGCAAGGAAGGCGTCAAGCCATTGCAGGACATCGGTGAGGGGGCGCAGACCCTGGACTTTCCATGGGGCGAGAACATGGAAAAAGGCGAGGTCCTCAAGGCCCTCGGCCTCGCCTTCAGCAGCGACATGCCTAAGGGCTGCTTGGGTGTGTTCAGCGATGCTGGCCACCGCCACCAAATCGGTGCTAGCCAGGGCAATGCTTGCTTCACCGTCGAGGTCTCGCACATCGCCGAGGCGGCGGAAACGGGTGTCGATGTGCAAGGCCTTAAAATAGGGGGTAATGCAACTATCCCAGCGTCGAAAGCTGTCGGCCTGGGAGGGTTTGCGCAGGGGGAAGTCTCGCCACGGCCGACGTTCTTCGGGCACCAAGAGGTAATGGAGAAGCCGATCCTCGGCGCGGATCAGTTGCAATTTGAGGAGGGTCAGCCATTCGCGCCAGCGGCGGAAAGCATCAAGGAAACGCGGATCCCCTTGGCAGACGATGGTGAGATCGGCAAGCCAGCGTGACTGCGAGCGGTGGATGGCCGCCAGGGCTCGACGGAGGTCGGAATTTTCGGGGAGATGTGGGCTCACCCGCGCATTACACCGTAGAACTGGCCGGGGTCCAGTCTAGCCTTGCCAGCCCTTTCACCTGCCCCTTTTCCTGAAGGACGGTAGGAAGAGCGCGGAGGAGCGGGCGAAAAGGCATTGCCGCAGGTCATCCGAGCCGCTATATTTCATACCTTGCCGATGGATAATCCGATGGACCTGCCATGGCGATGATCGATAATCGCGGTGTTTCATTAGATAAATCCATGAGGCAGAGTTTCGCGCCGCAGAATCTGGAGCTTTTCATGGCCAGCGACATTTTCAAACGCTTCCGCGAGGGCTCAAGCGAGCCATCCGGTGAAGGGGAAGATGAGAGCGGCATCTCTACGGCCTATCGCCGTATACGGGAGGCTGAGATCCTTGCGGCAATTGATCGATTGCCGGCCCTGCCGCTTATCGTGCAGCGCATTTTGGGGAGCCTGGGCGACGAAAAAACCGATGCCCGGTCCTTGGATGCTCTGATTTCCCAAGACATGGTTATCGCAGGCAGGGTTCTCAAGCTGGTTAACAGCCCCTTTTACATTCAGCGTAATACGGTTACCTCGATTCAGCAAGCGGTGGCCTTAATTGGCCAGCGCTCTCTACGCTCCTTGGTGGTAGCGGTATCTTCACGTGACATTATGAGCGCTGATATTTCAGCCTATGGTTTCGAGGGTAATGGTTTATGGCTCAATAGCATGGTAACTGCGGCCCTGGCTCGGCGTGCTGCCGAGTTGGTGGGCGTTGGCCGCGATGTCTGCGATGAGGCCTTTGTGGCCGGCCTGCTGCGCGATGTCGGCATGCTGGTTTTGGGCCCGATTATGAAGGCCAAGGGTTTGGTCATGGATGGTACGACCAGCCGCGGCATCGACATTATTGATCGCGAGCGTTCCGCCCTTGGCTTCGATCATGGCTGGGTTGGTGAACGGGTGGCCGGTAAATGGAAACTCGCCGAATCATTGACCCTGGCCATTGGTCGTCATCACCGGGTTCCGAGTTCCCTCGACGATCATCAGCGTCGCTTATTGGCGCTATTGCGGGTTGCTGAGCGGGTTGCCTATAATGCGCGGGCGGGGGTTGGGGTGAATCACCCTTTTGATACGGCCATTGACGCGCCGCTGCTGCGGGCGGCGGGGATGACCACCGATGGTTTTAAAACTCTGGTGGCAGAGGCTCCCAATATTATCGAAACCGCACGCGGGGAGCTCTGATGCCGGAGCAAGTCGCTGAAATGCTGGGCTGGGATGGGATGACTCTAGCGCAGGTGGCAGATGCCTTGGTGGGGGTTGAAAGCTCGCAGATGCTGTTGCATCGCGTTGAGCAATTGCTGGCGCGGGTCGGTGCTCACCCCGCCCGCTTGTGGCTGATAGAAACCACCTCCATGGTCTTTTATCCGGTGGCAGCCATCGGTTGCGAATCCGAGGCCGAAGACTTGCCTGCCGAAGATATCTTATTGGATCCTCCTCCAGGTTGTCATCTACTTTATCACCAGGGAGATCCGATTGGTCTGCTGAGCATTACCACGGCGGATTATGATCGCAGCGCGGTTGGATTGATCGCCGCGCTGCTTGGCCCCACCCTGATGGGTGTCAATAATCACGAACAGACCCTGCGTGAACTGCGGCACATGCATCTTCAATCCGAGCGTCTTATTGCCGCCGGCCGACTTCTCCAGCATCTTGATATCGAGGTACTGCTAACCGAAATCATGCAGTGCATTCTCGAAACCGTGCAGGCGGACGTTGGGGCCATTCTCATCTTGAATTCAGCTGGCGATCTTGAAGAGACGGTGTCCTGGGGTTTAAACTCGAGTCATATAGATGCTCTGCGCACGCGCAGCGGCGAGCGCCTGGTGGATGCGGTATTGGAAAGTGGACAGAATCTGCGGCTCCATGCTGGTCGCCTGCGGCAAGAACTGCGTTTTGACCACGAGGGGGTAACCCTCACCGGCATCCTCGCCCTGCCCCTGATTTCCAGTGATCGCCGGCATGGGGTGGTGCTCTTGGCGAATCCTCAGAACCGCTTTACCAAGGACGATGAACGCTTGGTGACGGTGGTTTGCGATATGGCCACCATCGCCTTGGATAACCTATTATTGGTCCAAGCCCAGGTAGAGGGCGAACGCATCCGCCGGGATATGGAGGTGGCCCGTCAGGTGCAGGCGCGGATGCAGCCCGATGCTATGCCCAATGTGCCGCGATTATCGATTAGCGGCATGTCCGTGGCTTCGGAGGAGACTGGCGGCGATTACTATACCTGGATGGAGAGAGACGGGCGCTTGGTGGCGATGATCGGTGACGTCACCGGGCATGGCCTGGGCGCCGCCCTTTTTACCACCGCTGCCCATGCCATGGTGCAATATCAGTTTCGCAATAGTCGCAATCTCGCCCATGCCTTGGAAGCCCTCAATCAGGGTCTATATCATATGCGCTCGGGGCGTTTTATGACCTGCGCGGCGGTTGAAGTCGATCCCCAGGCGATGACGTTTACCTATGCCAGCGCCGGTCATAATCCGCTGGCCCTGATTCATGGCGGCGAATTGCAGTGGTTGCACAGCTCGGGCACGCCGCTTGGCATTTTGCCGAGCTCACAAGTCAAAGAAAGCGCCGCCCTGCCCCTATCGGCAGGGGATATTCTGCTGCTCTATACCGATGGCATTACCGAGGCGTTTAACGACGACGGCGATTGGTGGGGCGAAGATGCTATGGCCGAAAGCCTCAAGAGCGCTCACCGGCAGGGACTTCCCGCGGCCGCCACCATCGAGCGCTTAATGACTGATATGCGAACTTATGCCGGCGGTAAGGCCCTTGGCGATGACGTTACCCTGCTGGCGATTAGCGTCAGTGAAGAGGGTGCTGGCCCGCCCTGAGTCTGTCAGATGCACCCTTTTTGTCGTCTCCTTTCTCGCCTCGCCCGGTTTCCCCTGTTGCCCCCTGTCGTCGTGTGCTTCATCTTGATTGAGGCGGCCCCGTCGGCCTAAGGGGCCGTTTGTCTGCGGTCCCACAGTTGGTACACCTCGTCAGTATTCCTCTGGTTGCGAAGGGCCATAGGCTGGTAAAGGTTAGGGTGGCTCGTTGGGATGGTCCAGCGCCGCCGCTTGGGGATTTGGGTGGACCGTCTGGGCTCGTTGTCTCGAGCACAGCGACTCGATGATGGAGAAGGAGATGAAGATGGGAATGTGTGCAATCACCGCCTTAGCTAAGGGGGCGCCAGCCCCGACTTCCCTGCGTTGGTGGGGCCTTCTCGCCCTCGCCTGTCTGATTCTATTGGCCCCCGGGCGCAGCGCCCTGGGCGCGACGGAAGATCCCCCCCGGCCCTTCCCGCGCATGGCGCAAACCATCGGTGAATTGGTCAGCCGATTTTACTATGACCAATCTCGCATCGAGCCTCAGGTAATGCTGGAACGGGCATTGCGAGCCCTGGAGGGGGCCGAAATCAGTCTTAAGGGCCGCTGGCAAGACGCAGAGATTGAGATTCTAGCGAAGGGCCAGCGGCAAAAATTTGCGGTGGGCAGTGTCGATGGCCTGGGTGCGGTCATGCGGGTATTGGAAGACATTCGTGAAGGCTTGCCGGCCTTTGGTTTCAGCCCCGAGCGCAGCCGCGAACTGGCCTATGCCATGCTCAATGGCGCGCTGAGCACCCTTGATCCTCATACCGTGATTATGGCGCCGCGCCGGGCGAGCGAATTTTCTGAAGATATCGCCGGTGAATTTCAAGGGGTAGGGGCCTATCTAAATCAAGAGATGGGCATTATCCGCATTGACCGGGTGATGCCCGGCCTGCCTGCCGAGTTGGCTGGAGTGCGCGATGGCGACATTATTCTCGCCGTCGATGGCGAGCCCACGGTGGGGCTCAGTCTCGCCCAGGCGGTATCGCGGATTCGTGGCCCTAAGGGCACCACGGTGGTCTTGACGGTGGAGCGTGAGGGCGAAAAAAAGCCCATCGATATTCCCACCGTGCGCGATCTCATAGAGCCGCCCACCCTGGTGAGCTGGCAGGAAGACGGCATCGCCTATGTCCGCCTCGATGAATTTAATCGCAATAGTAATCGGCAACTCTACGTCGCCCTCGCCGCTTTGCAGCAGTCGGGTCCTTTGCGCGGCTTGGTTCTTGATCTGCGCTTTAATGGCGGTGGGCTATTGCGTCAAGCGCACATGATTGCCGATATGTTTCTCACCCATTCGCGGGAGGTGGTGCGCACGGTGAGTCTCGGTCGGCCCCCTCAGTCTCTGACCTCAAGTCGCAATGTCGTGCTGGCTGAAGTGCCCATGGTGGTCTTGGTGGGGCCTGGCAGCGCCAGCGCCTCAGAGATCCTCGCCGGCGCCTTGCAGCTGAACCAACGGGCAG
Source organism: Planctomycetota bacterium (assembly GCA_007695355.1). Classification (GTDB taxonomy): domain Bacteria; phylum Planctomycetota; class UBA11346; order UBA11346; family UBA11346; genus REDP01. The sequence continues at coordinate 29,143 of REDX01000193.1, read as the reverse complement.
TGGTGGTTGGCAATCCCACCTACGGTAAGGGTTCGGTGCAAACCGTGCGACCCTTAGTCGATGCTTCAAATCTCAAGTTTACGATTCAAGAATACCAGCTTGCCGGCGGCGTGAGCATTCAGGGCCAGGGTGTGCAGCCGGATCTGCGTCTGACCCGCCGCAGCGTTGATGAAAACGGGAATGTGGATTTGGTTCCCTACACTTTTGCCGCCGAATCCGATCTTGAGTTTGCCCTTATCGGCGCCGCCCCCGAGGGCGAGACTGAAGGTACCCTGCGTCTGGCCTGGGTGGCCGAGCATCAAGACGAAGAAGCCCAGCGCGCTAGCCGCATCTCGGCCCGAAATTTCCGCCCCGATCTCGAGGCGCGGGTGATTATTGATGTCCTCGATCGCGCCACCGCCGGCGCCAACCTGCAGGCGGAAATGGCCCAGGCCTGGCTCGAAGATCGCATGCGTAGCCATACCTTAAGCCTGTTGGAGCCGGCCCTGCGCGAGCGGCAAAAAATCGAAGTTGAGCGCCTCAGCGCCGCCCTTGCGGCTGCCCCTCGCCCGGTGCACTGGGGCGATGCCTTCGCGGGAGCCGAGGTTTCTCAGCTCAATTTGGAGTATATGGGACCCGAATCTCTCAGCCCCGGTGAGGAGGCAGAACTGCGCTTCCGAGTGCACAATCCCAGCGACCAGGCTATCGGGCAGATTTATGGCATTATCCGCGCCGACCTGGCCAGTCCGCTGTGGGAATCGGAGTTAATCGTTGGCGAGATTCCGGCCCAAGATGCGGTAGAGGCGGTGATCCCTTTCCGGGTACCACCCCGCCTCCATCCAGGGCACGAGGTATTCACTCTCGAGCTGCGTCAGGATGGCCGCTCTCAGCCCATTCTCAAATTGCCGGTATCCGTGGCCATTGCTGATGAGCCCCGCCCCCATTTCTCCTGGTCCTGGTCCGTGCGCGACGTAGACGGCGCCGCCATCGCGCCCTTGCATTTAGACCAGGATCGCCAATTGCAGCTCACGGTGACGAATGACGGGAATGGTGTATCGATGCCGCTGCAGCTCTTTGTCTTCAAGGATGACGATCCCTTTGTTAGTCTGCGCTCTGGGCGCTTTACCCTGGATCCCCTGGAGCCGGGGGCTTCGGTAACCGTTGACGTGCCGTTCTCTATCACCAGCACCCCGCCCCGGGGCTATCGTCAGCGTACCCCTCCGGCACAGGTCAGCCTCCAGGTTCACGGTGAGGAAGATTTGCCGCGGGGTCGGGATGCTCGCCACCGGGTTACCTTTTTCCACACCCTGCAGCTCTCGGTGGGCGAGGAGAATCTCGAAGCTCTGCAGGGCAGCGTCGCCAAGCCGATGATCGCCTTAGAGGGCATTGCCTATCAGGGCCCCCAAGCCCAGGTAACGGTGCGGGTTGAGGATGATAACCTTCAGTACCTCGCCCTCTTTCAGGGCCGGCGCAAGATTGCTTTGGAATCCTTCGGCGGCAGCGCCGTGAGCGACCAGCGGCAGTTTACCATCCAGTTAGAAGAGGGGCTCAATGAATTGCGTTTGCTTGCCAGTGACGCCGATGATGTGATGGCAGCACTGCCATTACGCCTCTGGGGCCCGGATATTGCCTTGGCCGGACGACCGATGCCGGTTGGGGATCGTCAATGAGTCAGACCTTGCCGATGCTGGGGCGTTCGCGTCGCAATCGCCAGGGTCCGGCCTGGCGCTCTTTAGTGCGAGAAACCACCCTTAGCCCCAGCGATCTCATTTTACCCCTCTTTGTCTGCGCCGGCGAGGGCCAGCGCCAGCCCGTAGAAGCCATGCCCGGAGTGGTGCGCGCTTCCATCGATGAAGTTTGTGCCCAGGCCGCCGTTGCCTGGGATTTGGGAATTCCGGCGGTTGCCCTCTTCCCGGTTATCCCAGATGCACTGAAGGATCCCCTGGCCAGCGAAGCCAGCAATCCCGATGGTCTGCTGCCCGATTGTGTGCGGGCGCTGCGCCGCCAACTTCCTGACTTGGTGGTCATTACCGATGTGGCGATGGATCCGTATTCGAGCGATGGTCACGACGGGGTGGTGGTCGATGGCTGTATCGATAACGATGCAACCCTGCCCATCCTTGCCCGCATGGCGGTTATGCAGGCCAGTGCTGGGGCACAAATGGTGGCGCCATCGGATATGATGGACGGGCGGGTGGGCCATATACGCCGAGCCCTGGATGAGGCCGGCTATCACCAGGTGGGCATTATTAGCTACTGTGCCAAGTATGCCTCGGCTTTTTACGGTCCCTTTCGCCAGGCCCTCGACTCACAACCGCGTAGCGGTGACAAGAAAACCTATCAGATGGATCCGGCCAATGTTCGCGAGGCGAGCCGCGAATTGGCTCAGGATGTGGCCGAGGGGGCGGATGTGGTGATGGTCAAGCCCGGCCTGCCCTATCTTGATGTGATCGCCCGTTTGCGTGCCGAAACCGATCTCCCGGTGGCGGCTTACCATGTCAGCGGCGAATACGCCATGCTCCATGCCGCTGCCAGTAAGGGCTGGCTGGATTATGAGTCTTGTCTTTTAGAAAGTTTGCTCTGCCTGCGGCGGGCGGGGGCGGACATGATCTTTACTTATGGGGCCTGTGATGCGGCCCGCCTGCTGAAGTCAGCTCGCCGGTAGACGGCTGCCCGACAAGCCTAGAATTCCACCGTTCTGGTGATGACCACGGGGGACCTGCGCGATCACAGCTCCCCTGCGTTGGTTCTCTTATTCCTGATGCCTGACGGCCAAAGGTGTTTCATGTCACGTTATTTTCTCCCGATGCTTTTGTTCTGCCTCTTCCAACCCCTGGTTATGGGGTTGAGCGTCGAAAAGCGCACCCTCATCTGTCCGATTACCAACCGCCCCTTTCAGGCTGACATTATCCCAGCCCGCACCGGCAGCGAAGTCTATCGTGGCGTCGCCGAAGCGGATATGGGCACCGATAGCGACGGTTGTCGTCATACTTCCGGAATTAGTGAATATGCTCTTTTTGTCGTCACCAGCCCCTGGTCCTACTTTAGCGCCCTTTCCATTGAATGGGATGAGCGCGGACGTTTCCGGGGTTTTTTGCCCCAGGGGTTTAGTGAATGGATCCGTGGTCGCGATGGTTTTAACTCTGAATTAGTGATGGATCGTGGCGCTCGTTGGCGCTCGGCCAACGAGCGCGCCCGTGCCGCCGGAGAACCGGCGATCCCTCCCCTCGCTGACTGGGAAATGCCGCAGTCGGCAATGCCGGTTGAGCAGCGCTATCGCCTCGCCATCGCCAGCTACGTGCGCCGCCGATTCCCTTCCTCGACCATTGCCAAGGTTGCCCTCAATGGCGCTTGGGCGGTGCGGATGCAAATGAATCGGCCGATTTTCCATGCCCGCCTCGCCGGCGGCTATGAGGAAGTCGATCATCGTCTGCAGCGTCACGTCACCCCCGGTGAAGAGTTTAACCTCGAGAAGTGGGTAGCTGTTTACCGGGATATTTTCCATAATGCACGACTCACCGACGCTGGCTTTTTTGTCGCCGGTAATACGTACCTAGGACTGCAGTTGCGGGTGGGCGATATGGAGGGCGTGATGAACACCCTCGATCGTCTGCAAAATCGCTTTGCTAATCAGAACCGAGATGGCTTTGATGCTCTGCGGGTGCTGGTGCGTGGCCAGCGCACGCTGATTACTCAATCCTACATTCCCTTCCTCGAACAGGCCGGGATGTACTTCAAGCGCGCCATGGGTAATGAGGAGATCCCCCGCCCGCGGTTGCCGGAGGCGGTGCTTGCAGTGGCGGAAAGCCATCGTCGCCTGGGGCAGAATCAGTCTGCCATGGCCTGGTACACCACCCTTGCCCGGATGTCGGAAACCCAGCCCCAGATTCGTCGTGAGATTCGCGCTGCCGAAGCGGTTCCCAATTCCCAGGCGCCTTACCTTTTGATGTTGGGCTGGCGCGCCGACGAACAGATCGCCGCCCTGCGCCGTCAGGGCGTTGAATACCACGAAGATCCCGTGGGCCCCGATGCGGAGCTAACCCGGGTGATTATTCATCAAGGTCTGGGCAGTGAAAACTTCACCAATCCTCGTTGGGAACCGGTGATCGGTGGTGACCGTTCGGCCAGCGAGCGTTTGCTTGATCTCACCGGAAAGGCAGTCCTGGACTACCATTTCCGGGTGGGAACTTGGCCCAATAGCCTTGATAGTATGTGGGTGGATGGCTATGTCCGCGATCGCAATGCAATGAATCGCTTTCACTGCCCCGTGAGCGGCGAGCGCTTCCGCTACCTTCCGGTGCCCGATCCGGCGCCGCCGAATACGGTTTTAGTCGCCACCGCCAAGCCGGTCCCTGGCAGCGATGGCCCCCGCTACGGTGTCTTCCTGGCGAATAATACCATCCGCTGGGTGGAAGAACCGATGCTGCCCGGGGAAATCCTTTCTCCCGCCAGCGGCCGCTAAGTCTTGTCCTTCGCGCCATGAGTAACACTGCAGAAGCGCCGGCACCACAGGTTCTCAATCTCTCCGCCTTCCGCGGCAATGCGGTAACCGTTGGATTACTGCGCCGCCTTTTGGGTAGCGGGCACCTTTCCCATGCTCTGCTCTTGGATGGACCGGTGGGATGCGGCAAGCGCACCCTTGCCCTGGCCCTGGCGAAAACACTGCTCTGCCATGCCCCCAGCCCAGAGGCCGAAGCCTGTGGACGGTGTCCGTCCTGCCAGGCCCTGGCAGGTGGGGTGCATCCAGATTGTTTACTGCTGCCCGATGATCGCGAGCTTCCCCTGCTGCCGGTAGAGCTTATCCGCGATCAGTTGGTGGCGGCGAGCATGGAGTCTGCCCTGCTTGGTCATGGTCGGATATTCATTGTACCCCAGGTAGAACGACTGCGCCACGAGGCGGCCAATGCCTTGTTGAAAGTTCTGGAAGAGCCGCCGGCGCAAACTCGCATTCTTATGACCTCGACCAAGGGCGATGGCCTCTTGGCCACCATTCGCTCCCGTTCCCAGCGCTTCCGCTTACAGCCGCTGGATTCCCGTGATCTTGCTGGGATTTTTATCGCCCGTGGTCTCGATGGGGGCCAGGCCAGTGCCGCTGCGGCGCAGCCGGCGGCCAATCTGCGCAGTCCTTTGAACCGTGAGCAGCAACCGCCGGTGGCTGCCTTGGTAGAGTTAATTGGCGGGGGTTACGATGCTGCCGCCCTCGCCGATCTGCAGGAGCGCCTCAATCAGGAATCCCTGGCCTGGGCCGGCGGTACCCCCACTGCGCGCCAGCGCAATTGCCTCCGGCATTGGTTGGATGCCGCCATTGAGCAGCAGCGCCGCCATCTGGCTGCAGACGAGGTTGAGCGCACCCTTGCCAATCTGGAAGCGCTCATGCAGGCCCGGGCCGATCTCGGGGTGAATATTTCACCGCGCTTGGTGCTTGAGGGTCTGGCCCTGGGACAGCGCTAAAGCCGAGGTTAGAGGAATGAGTCCAGCTAAGTAAGGCTTGCCTCCTTAGCCACGGGCAAGGCATTGCCAGGGTTAGTCTTCGTTGGCCTCATTGCTGGGCTGTTTTTCCGCCGGCCTTTCACCCTGCTCTGCCAACAGGCGCCGCAGGCGCATGCTCATAATCAGTGACGAGCAGAGAATGGCGGTGGCGGCGGCCCCGGCGACGATAAGCCACCAGCCGAGGTTGCTTAAGGCCGCTTCATCGCTGGCGCGGCCATAAAGAATAGCATTTATCCCGGCGGCGTAGAGGAGGACGGTGAGGGGGATCATCGCCAGCCAGATAAGGCCCAGGAGGCAGCCACTCAGGCGCGGGCTGCGCAGGGCCGGTTGAGATCCTGGGGGAAGGGCCATAGCCCCATGTTGTCAATGATTGGCCTTTGGCCAAGGTGCCGTGTTCGGCTCCCCATCCGTGGCCTTGGCAGACATTAAACGCGACATGGCGCAGGCTGAGATTCCGGGGGCAAGCTTTGCGTCAGCCTGTCGCTGAGCGCTTAGAGTAGGCTGCCCTGCCAAGCTTCGCCCTCGCACGAGGGGCCGTTGTGGCTAATTCCGCTGGGACTAAGGAAGGCGACGCCCTGGGGCAGGGCATGGGACAGCGGGCCTGGGGCAACCTGACCAGGTTCAACCACGAGGATTAAGCGCTTGGGCGCTTCGCTGGCCATGGCTGTCAACACCTGGGGACTGAGCTGGGCGGTGGCTTGGCTGCAGGCGCTGCAAGGCAGCAGTATACGGGCCTCTGCCGTCGCTTCGGTGGCCGCCTCGGCGAGGAGGGGGTCTAGCAGCCCATCCTGGCAGGCGCGCAGGGGTTGGAGGCGGGGCAGGTGGGCATGCATGGCGAGCAATTGCTGCCACCACTGGTTCATGAGCCGCCGGCCTTCCATAATCAGGCGGGCAGCTAATTCGCCTCCCGAAAGGCGGTGGAGGTGGTCTTCGGCGCAATCGCGTAGGGCGCTGCTCATAGTGCGCAGGGCCATCAGGTGGGGAAAGTTGCTGAGCCAAGTTCGGCAGCTATCGGCGAGGTGATCAGCAATCCTCTCGCCATCGCAGCGACCATGTCTCTGGCTGTATTCCCAGGTCTGACGCACTGCCGCCATGGCGCAGAGGATGGCCATGCGACCAGCGCCGACCAGCCGCTGTTGGCTGAGGAATTCCGCCATTGCCGAGGCATGTACGAGGGTTTCAGTTTCCTCCCCCATCCGCACCTGCAGGCGGCCGCCATCGACGCCGCCCTCCCAGATAAAGGGGCAGGGTGGCGGCTCTAGGCCCGGCACCCGGTTACCAGGTCCGCAAACTGCTTGAAGAGGTAGAGCGGATCGGAGGGACCTGGGCAGGCTTCGGGGTGGTACTGCACGCTAAATACCGGCTTATGCAGATGGCGCAGGCCGGCACAGGTGTGGTCATTGAGGTTGAGGTGGGTCATTACCACACCCTCAGGCAAGCTCTCGGGATCCACGGCAAAACCGTGGTTGTGGGAGGCGATTTCCACGGATCCGGTTTCAAGGTTTTTAATCGGGTGGTTCGAGCCGCGGTGGCCAAATTTCAGCTTAAAGGTTTGCGCGCCAAGGGCGCGAGCGATCAATTGGTGGCCGAGGCAAATGCCAAAGATGGGCACTCCGCTCTCAATGAGGTCTTTGATCACCGTAGTGGTAGAGGCCACCGCTGCAGGATCGCCAGGGCCATTAGAGATAAAAATTCCTTCCGGCTTTAGGTTGAGAATATCGCCAGCGCTGGTATTCGCCGGCACCACGGTAATGCGAAAGCCACAGGATTTGAGGAGGCGCAGGATATTTTGTTTCATGCCCAGATCGATGGCGACGATGTGGGCGTCCACCGTTGGCCAAGTAACGGTTTGGCCGAAGCGGGCAGGATCGCAGGCCTCTTCCCAAGAACTCACCGCGCTGCAACCGGCGGTGGTGGCGAGATCCTGGCCCTTCATATCGCGGGCGCTGGTGGCGCGGGCCTGTAATTCGGCATCGCTGAAGTCTTGTGTCGACAGCACCGCCGGCATGGCGCCGGTTTCGCGCAGGCGCTTGGTCAGCATGCGGGTATCAATGCCCTCAATGCCCACCACCCGCTGCTGGCGGAGGAAATCAGGCAAACTCATGGTGGCACGGAAATTGGAATGCAGAGGGGCGCAAGAGCGCATGACAAAGCCGGCCAATTGGCAGGAAGGGGATTCCATGTCATCCAGGCAGATACCGTAATTGCCGATCTCGGGATAGGTCATGGCGACAATTTGCCCGCGGTAACTGGGATCGGTGAGGACTTCTTGATAGCCGGTCATGCCCGTATTGAAGACGGCTTCGCCTTCAACGGTGCCGAGATGCCCAACCGCAAGGCCGCGGAAAATGGTGCCATCGGAGAGAACGAGACGGGCTTGCGTCATGGTGGATCACCCCCTGTTTGAGATTGCTGGGCGGATGCTAGAGGGCCCGGCTTAGGGGCAAGGGAGGGCTTGTCAGAAAGTCGGGGCGGCGCAAAGCTTGTCTGGAAAAGGAATGCCCGCTTTGCCGGGCATGCTTTTAGCGCAAAAAACACCCCTTTCGGGCCTTTTTTGCTGGCTGATCTGGAGATTTGCGCTCCCGGGGACAAGCTTTGCGCCGCCCTGGTCAGAAAGCCGGGGTAACGCTGGCTTGCAGTTGGGATCGCAGTCCTCCTGATGTGTCGGCCAAAACCACCCCGCTGCGCCTGCTTCAGCTTCCGCTGGCGGCCGCGCTGTCGTGATCGCTGCGCCAAGGTTCATCCACGGCCAGGGCCTCGGGGCGCTGACAGCTGCTGGAGATGCTGCGGGAGCCACCGCTGCTGCCGCAGGCGTGAATGGCGTCCATGACCTCTTGGATGTGGTTAGCCATGCGCGCGTCGCTGCGATGGGGGCGCCCTGCGACCAGGGCCGCGGCGAGATCAGCAATGCCCAGACCGCGGCGACCCTTGGGGTGCAGGAGTTCTTGTTCGTGCCATTCAGGTTGGGAACGGGTATTGAGCAGCAGGGGGCCGCCAAAGCTATTGGGGTCTGGCACCGCCATACTGCCCTCACGACCATGGAGTTCTATTTTAGGCATATTGTGACGCCAGGTATCGAAACTCATAATTAAACTGCCAATGACGCCATTGGCGAAGCGCAGGCTGGCATTGATGTGGGTGTCGATACGCACTGGGCAGCGGCTGCCCGCTTTCGGCTGCGAGGTGATGAGGCGCTCATCCCAGCCGCGACTGCTTAGGGCGCAAACCTCGGCCACCGGGCCAAGCAGGGTAACCAGGGCCGAAAGATAGTAGGGTCCCATATCGTAGAGGGGACCGCCGCCGGCATCGTAGTAAAACTCCGGCGCCGGGTGCCAACTTTCGTGCCCCGGGCAGGCCATGCAGGCGGTAAATGACAGGGGTTCGCCAATGGCTCCGGCATCAAGTAGGCGTCGCGCCCCCTGTATGCCGGCCCCAAGCACGGTGTCGGGGGCACTGCCCAGGCGCAGGCCCCGCTGCTCGGCCAGGGCTAGCACCGGCGCGGCTTCGGCGGCGCTCACCGCCAGGGGCTTTTCAGCGTAGGCGTGTTTGCCCGCCTCAAGGATCTGCCGGTCCACCGCGGCATGGGCGATGGGGATGGTGAGATTGACCACGAGGTCGATATCGTCACGGGCGAGGAGTTGATCAACCCCGCAGCCAATGGCGATCTCGGCTTCAGCGGCCAGGGACTGGGCGCGGGCGAGGTCAATATCGGCGACGGCCATGAGTTGCAAATTGTCATAACTGCGAATGCCGGGAATATAGGCTTTGCGCGCAATGTCGCCGCAGCCGATAATGCCAATACGAAGGGGGGCGCTCATAGCGGTTCCTCTAATCCGGCCGCCCAGCGCAGGCCCTGATGCACCAGACGCTGCGCGCCGGGCACATCGAAATCCGCGCGCACATGGCCAACGCTGGCGTAGAATACGCGACCGGCGGCATAGGCCTTAGTCCAGGCGACGGGCATTTCAACCCCACGGATCCAGTCTATGCCCTCTTGGTCACCGGCGAAAGTGGTGGTGGCCAGTACCCGATTGCCCGGATCGCAGTGCATATAGTACTGCTCGGAAACCAGGGAAAAATCCTCGATGCCCTTGGTAATCGGATGGGAGCGGTCGCAGATCTGCACCGAATAGGGAATGATGCCACCAGGATGCTGCACCCACTGGCCACCGGTCATAAACTGATAGTCCACGTCCTGGCGGAAAGCATCGCACATGCCGCCGTGCCAGCCCCCCAGGCCGACGCCATCGCGCACCGCTGCGCGCAGGGCCTGGCTTTGTTCCTTGGATATTTCACCCATGGTCCAGAGGGGGACAATGAGATCGAGATTGGCCATTGCCGAGGCATCAAGCAGGCAGTCCAGGTGGTCAAATACGCGCACCTTGAATCCGTCGGCCTCCAAGAGCGAGGCGAATAAATGGGCGCAAGCTTGGGGTTCATGACCATTCCAGCCTCCCCAAAAGAGTAGTGCCGTGGGCATAGGGATCTCCTTTCATCAGCATCGGCGCTGTAGGGAGTGAATTATGAGACCCTTGTGGTCCCGCGTCGAGAGGACAGTTTTACCTTACATTTCTCCACCGTGGAGGTGCGTTGCTCGATTGCCAGCAATGGATGGCTGCCTGCGAAGCGCAGCTTCTCCGACGATCGCGTCGATATGTGCAATTTTCATCCTTCTAGTGATGTTCTCAATCCTCAAGCCAAGAAATCCCCCCCCCCTGAAAATCACATGGCTAGCAGGGGATGTATCCGGCGCTCGACGCGACGGTGGCTCTTGAGTCCTTGGCCCGGTCGCCATATTTCGCTCATGGCCGCACGTTCGCCGAAAGATTGTCTAGTGGTTGTTGGCATCGGTTCGCGGCGACTCACCGCAACCGTTGCTTGGATGCAGTCCGGTGGCGCCGAGCGTATAGTCGCCAGTCGCTCCCTGCCCTGCCGATGGGTAGAACTTGACTACTCTGGGCAGCTTCAGGCTTTAAGCGAGGTCTTGGGCATGGCCAGCGAAAGCGCTGGAGTTATGCCGTATTCGGTGTTTGTCAGCATGTCGGACACCAGCTTGCGCGCGAATTGGGCTTCGGCCTTTGTCGATCTTGGGCATCCTATGCTGCTCACCCGCGAAGACCGTGATCTCGCCTTATTGCGCGCCTGTAAACAGGCCATCGGCACCAACCGCACCGATCTTCATGCCCTGCAGCCCTTGTGGGAAGTCCGCGGTGAGGATGGCAACTATGAAGTTGAGAATCCAATCGGACAGCGCGGGAGTCAACTGCGCTGTGGCGTAATGCTGGTGACCGCCGAGCGCGATGTCTATGACGCTATGGATGCCATGCTGGCCGAACTCGATCTCACCCTGGAGGGTATGATTGCACCACCAGTGGGGTTGTATCGTGCAGTGAGCGGACAGCTGCCGCGCCGAGGAAGCACGGTTTTATTGGATTTCGGGGCCCGTCACACGTCCCTGATGGTCCATCGCAAAGGGCGACTCATTCATCTTGAGACCAATCGCTTCGGCGGAGACGACCTCACCGAGGCAGTGGCCGAAAGCTTAAAGATTTCTAGCGAGCGCGCTGAGGCATTGAAACGCCAAGTGGATCTATCAGTGCATGGCGGCGGTGAAGAACGGGACTTCGGACAAACCTATTTATGGCGCGAGGTGCAGGAAAACAGCCGACACCTTGGCCCCGCGGCGATGGTTTGCGCGAGCCTGCTCCGGCAATTTTTGCGTGATCGTTGCAACTATCTCAAAGACCACGAATTCTTGTCGCATACCGGCCGCGTGCACTGCTTTGGCCGCGCTGCCGCCCTCGGTGGGCTTACCGGATTGGTCAAGGAAATCTTCGCCATGGAAACGGTGTTAGGCACCAAACAGGCAGATCGCGATCCGGCCAACGAAATCGCTTCGGCGATGACCGTGGGCTTGGTGCGCGCGGCCGCCGATGAGCGACGCCGTCAGATTGCCCAGCGAGACGCCTCTTCAAGCTTCCGCCAAGTGGCTTCGGCAGCCGGCGGAATATTTTCCTGGCTGGCAACGCCTTTAACCTGACTCCCTTGGACTCTCCTATGGCGCAAGTTGCTGTGCCTGGATGGCTGTAAGGGCAATGGTATAGACGATATCTTCAACCAGTGCGCCGCGGGAGAGATCATTAACCGGTTTGGCCAGTCCCTGCAGCAGGGGACCAATGGAAACCACGCTAGCCGATCGCTGGACCGCTTTATAGGTGGTATTGCCGGTATTGAGATCGGGGAAAATAAAGACCGTGGCGCGGCCGGCGACAGGAGAATCGGGGGCCTTCGAGCGGGCCACGCTTTCAATGGAGGCGGCATCGTACTGCAGTGGCCCATCGATAAGCAGATCTGGACGGCGCTCGCGGGCAAGGCGAGTCGCCTCTCGTACCCGTTCAACCTCGGCGCCAGAGCCGCTGGCCCCGGTGGAATAGCTGATCATCGCGACTCGCGCCGGAATGCCGAAGGCCTCGGCGCTGGCAGCACTCTGTAGGGCAATGTCGGCGAGTTGTTCTGCGCTGGGCTCTGGGTTTACCGCGCAGTCGCCATAGACCACGACTTGATCGGGGAGGCACATAAAGAAGACAGAGGAAACCAGGCTCGATCCAGGCGCGGTCTTAATCAGTTGTAAGGCCGGGCGAATGGTATTGGCGGTGGTGTGGACGGCGCCGGAGACTAGGCCATCAACCTCACCGAGTTTAAGCATCATGGTGCCCAGCATGACATGGTCAGCAAGTTCATCCCGGGCAATGGCTGGCGTCATGCCCTTGTGGCGGCGTAATTCTACCAAGGGTTCGACGTAACGATCGATGGCTAAGGAAGGATCAATGATGCCAATACCTTCGGGAAGATGAATGCCGTTACGCTGCGCCTCTTCATGAATGCTTTCCGGTTTGCCAATCAGGAGACAGCGCGCGATACCCCGCTCGACGCAGATTGCGGCGGCGCGAAGGGTGCGAGGCTCATCGCCTTCTGGTAAGACAATGCAGCGTTTGGCTGCCCGTGCCCGCTCAATAAGCAGGTGGCGAAAGGCCGGTGGCGACAGACGGCGCTCACTGCGCCGGCAGGAAAGACTGGTGAGGGCTTCGGGATCAATGTGCCCGGCAACCGTATTCATTACCAACTCTGTGCGCTGATCATCATCGACTGGTAGTTCAAGATCGAGATTCATGACCCGGTTGGCACTGGTGAAAGAATTGCTGTCGACGAAGAAAACCGGCAGGCCGCTATCAAAGGCTGGCTGGCATAGCTCCATGACTTTGGGGTTAGGATCAAAGCCGCCGGTCAGCAAGAGACCTGCAAAGCGCGTACCGCCAAGGGTAGCAACGGTCACCGCCAGGAGGATATCTTCTCGGTCACCTGGGGTAATAATCAGGGTCCCATTGTCGAATGCCTCAATGCTATTGGCGACGGTACGGGCAATGATTCGCATATCCTTGATTCGCCGTTGTTCGGCATCGCCCAAAGTGTGAATGCGAGCCCCAAGCTGCCGAGCGACGTCTAGAGACCGCAGCCAGGATAACTGGCCGTAAGCGGGGATGAGGCCAATTAGTGATAGGCCTTCTTTCTTGAGACCATTGCGAATGGGCGCCGCAGCCTGTTCAATCAACGAGCTATCGACCAGGGGAATTTCGCCCAATACGGGGTCGGCAGTTTGGATTTGAGCATCTACCGAAACAGGCCATTGGTTGACAATGCAGCCAAGCAAGCGGCGGGAACTGCCTTCGCCATAGCCGCGGGCAGTAATCGTCAGATGATCTATGACCGCTTGCACGTTTACGGACTTGGCGATCGGAGCGGTGACCAGGATCACTTGCGCATCGAGAGCCTTCGCCATCGATTCATTGATTTTATCGGCGTAGACGAAGTCGTTGCTTGGCACCAGACCTTCGACAATGAGCACATCCGACGATGTGCCAATGGAGCCGGCTAATTCGACAACCCGCTCCATGAGCACTTGCTCGTCGCCGCGGGACAGCAGGCGTTCGGCTTCAGAAAAGGGTATCGGACGGGGTGGATTGAGGGAGGTGGCACGGCGCACGAGACTGGTAGAGCGTTCATCGCCACTGCTGCCAGGCTGCGCTATGGGTTTACAAAACGTGGCCGTGAGATTTGCCCGCTCGCAGGCTCGCAGCAGCCCAAGGCAAACAGAGGTGGTGCCAACGCCGCTATGGGTGGGGACAATCATCATGGTTTGCGACATGGTTTCGTTTCTCCTGCTATGCTTGAGACGCAGCATCTGCGTTAATCACACTCATCGTCTCGCGGGCGATTTGCAACTCTTCATTGGTCGGGATAACCAGGGCAGGCAGGCTGGCATCGGTGGTAATAAGCCAAGCGCTATCTCGACCGTTGCTCTGGTTTCGTTCCTCGTCGACGCTCAAGCCGAGAAGGCTTAAATGTTGCAAGACCTGGGCGCGGATACCGCGGGAGTTTTCGCCAATTCCGCCGGTAAAGACAAGGCCATCGAAACGCCCGCAGGCCACTGCTAGGGCGGCGATTTCCTTCGCCAAGCGATAGCAGAAAACGTCAATTGCCAACTGTGCACCGGCATGGCCGCCCTCGGCGGCGTTGACGAGTTCTCGCATGTCACTGGCGAGACCGCCGGAAAGGCCGAGAAGCCCGCTTTCTTTATTGAGGATGCGGGTGATCTCGTCGACTCCGCAGTGCAGGCGCTCGGCCATGTAGGAGAAAATGCTCGGATCGACATTACCGGATCTGGTGCCCATCACTAGGCCCTCAAGGGGGGTGAGGCCCATGGTGGTATCGACGCAGCATTGGTTGCGTATGGCGGCGGCCGAGCAGCCATTGCCAAGGTGGGCGGTGACGATGCCCAGATCGCCACCACCGAGGCGCTGCTGCGCCAAATTGCCGACAAAGCGGTGGCTGGTACCGTGGAAGCCATAGCGGCGCACCCCATGATCCCGGTACCAGGATTCCGGGACTGGATAGCGATAGGCTCGTGCTGGCATGCTTTGATGGAAGGCGGTGTCAAACACCCCAACCTGTGGCAACTCGGGGAAGGCCTTCTGCGCCGCCTGAATTCCCAGCAGGTTTGCCGGGTTATGGAGGGGGGCAAGATGGCTACAGGCTTCGACCTGGGCGAGCACGCTATCGTCTAAAAGAGCCGAGTGGGTGAAGTGCTCGCCGCCATGGACAATACGGTGGCCGACGGCCATCGGCTGCAGTTCTGGGTAAGCCTCAAGTACGGTAAGCAGGGCGACCAAGGCTTGGGCATGATCGGCCCCCGGGATCGCTTGTTGCTGCGCCTTGCCATTAAGCGTCCAGAGCATACGGGCTTCGGGGCTCTCCAGTCGCTCGGCAATGCCACTGAGCGGCTGAGTTTCTTGGCCACTGACAATCAGGGCAAACTTGATGGAAGACGATCCGCAATTGCAGACCAATACGCAGGCTTCCGTCATCTTCCTAGCCCTCCTTCGGCGCTGTGGGCAGGACGACACAAAGCATGTCCCGCGAAGCGGGTTGCCCTTTTCAGGACAAGCTTTGCGTCCCCCCGGTGTTGTGGGGCGCGTGGGTGCACAGGTTGGAGGTGGCAAGGATTTGTCATCTGAAAGGGAGTTGACCTTGAACGTGCAAACTTGCGAGGTTGATTTTTTTGCTTGACCTACCCATTTCTCGGGATCTCGCCCTATTGATTGCCCGCACAGCGTTCGCTATCCCGTCTACAGGCCTTGACTCTGGTTATGGGCGCGGAACTATGCTTTTTCCGGTGACGATACCCAAGTTCATAGAGCTATGAGGAAATCTTATGGTTTCAGCCCTTTCCATTGGCCCCTATGTGATCGGTGATCGTATCGGCATGGGCGGCTTTGCTGAGGTATTTCGCGGTCAGCACCGGGAAAAGGACCATGCGGTAGCGATCAAACTTTTAAAGCCGGCCGCCGCCGGCGATGCTTCAGCCATCGACGGTCTCGATCGGGAATTCGACATCCTCAAAAGCTTGAAGATCGCCGGTGTGCCCCGGGTTCTGTTGAAAGGTTCGGTTGATGGTCGTCCGGCCCTGGTCATGGACTTGGTACGTGGCCATCCGCTGCACCGCCTAATCGCAGAGAATGTGCTTTTTGATAAGGTCACCGCCCTCGTGGAAATGATTAAACTGGTTGGCAGCCTGCACGCCACCGGCACCCTGCATAATGATCTGAAACCGGAGAATTTTCTCCTCGGTGCCGATAATCATGTCTATTTAGTCGATTTCGGCAATGCCAGTCGGGCTGACGAGAAACCCGGCTTGCTGGGCCGGTGGTTTAAACGGCGTCGTAAAATCAGTGGCACTCCTGCTTATATGGCACCAGAGTTGGTGCGCGGTGCTCAGCCCAGCTATCGCTCTGATGTGTATGCCCTTGGTGCCTGCGCCCACTATGTCCTCACCGGTCGCGCATTGATTGAGGGTAGTGGTGCTACCTCTAAGTTGCGCAAGGTGGTGGGAGATAAAAAGGGGAGTATTTCCGAGCGCATCAGCCGCTTGCCCCGGGATCTTACACTGATTATTGATCGCGCCTGTTCCCATGACCCCGATGCTCGGCCTTTCGACGCCCAGGCGATGAGTCATCAACTGGCCAAGCACTTTGGTTCTGGGCGCTACCAAAAGCCTTCTGAATTAAGTAATTTCTTGCATACGCTTAAGCAGCAGGAAGCAGGGAAAAAACAACCTTAAGGCTTAAACAAAGGCAGTTTTCCCAGATTTCATGTGACGCAGCATAAGGCCCATGGCGCGCTTGCGCATATGGCGTCGATGGTCACGCAATGCCGCCTTGCCCTGAGTGTCCAAGCCAAATCCAAGCCTTTGAGCTCTGCCATCGGCGTGCAGGGGGAGACTGGCACGGGATCTGCTCTTATCCATGCGTGCAGACCCTTCATAACATTTCCCTTTCCTGGTTGTCGCCATTCCTGTCGTCTCTGTTGCGATGTGCGACAGTCCTCGCCTTATGCGCTGGCCTCCTAGCCCTAGGCGCCGCCGAGGCCGAGCCCCTCTTTACCGATTCCGAATGGGAGCGGGCAAGCCAGCGCGGGGGTTTCTCCAGCTCACCCGATGGCCGCTCGCAGCCCGCTGAAAGCGGCCAAGTCGGGGCTTCAATCCTGCGTATGACCCTCGGCCTAGCGGTTGTCATCGCCCTTGCGCTCACCTTGGCTTGGCTGGTTCGTCGTTCTGGCCTTCATCGTCGTTTGCCAGGACAGCGCGGTAGCCATTTAGAGGTCATTGAAAGTCTCAGTCTGGGACCGAAGCGAGCGGTCAGTTTGATCCGCGTGGGTTCGCAAATGGTGCTGGTCGGCCACAATGACCATCACCTCGCCGCCCTAGCGACGATTCCGGCAACTTCCTCCGATGAGAAGGCCGCCAGCGTAGGGTTGCTTGAGCCTGGCCCTGGAGTTTATGATTCTGGACTTGCTGCCGTTCCAACCTCCGTGTCTGATGGGAATCTTGGTCATGCTGAATCGGCCAAGGAAGCATCGGCTCCCGTTGAGGATCCAGTTCGGGGGGTTGATGATTTTCGTCAGCGTTTGCAGCGCATGCTTAAGGGTGGGCGTTCTTCATGATCGTTTATCTGGCCCGTTTGGCTGTGCTTGTCGTATTATCCCTTAGCGCTGCCACCGGTTGGACGGCGGAAATCCCCAATGTGGTTGAGGTGGGGGGGGCTGGTGATGGCGAGTTGGTTAACGTGGATAGCACGGAAGGCAATGCCACCGGCGCGGCAATTATTACCACCGACGGCAATGATCCGATTGGCGCCTTAGCCGGAGATGCGCCTGGTCGTATCGTCATTGAAGTTGGTGGCGGCGAGCGCCAGGGCACCTCAAATGCGGTAAAGATTCTTCTACTCATCACCGTGCTCTCGGTGGCCCCGGCATTTCTCATGTTAATGACCAGCTTTACGCGGATTATTATTGTCCTTGGATTTGTTCGACGCGCTCTAGGCACGCAAACCCTTCCCCCTAACCAAGTGCTACTTGGGCTTTCCCTTTTTCTAACTTTATTTGTCATGGCGCCGCAGTTTCAGGCGATTAACGATGAGGCATTGCAGCCCTATCTACGCGAGGAAATTAGCGAGCAGGTGGCCCTGGACCGTGCTACCAACGAGATTCGACAGTTTATGGTGCGCCATACTCGCAAGAGTGATCTTGCATTGTTTATCAATATAAGTGGGGGCGAACGACCTGAGTCCATTGATGATGTTGGTTTTTTGGTACTGGTCCCGGCCTTTATCACCTCAGAGTTAAAGACCGCATTTCAGATGGGGTTTATTATATTTTTGCCTTTCATCGTGATTGATCTCGTCATCGCCGCCATCCTTATGGCTTTGGGTATGATGATGCTGCCGCCAGTTATGATTTCTCTACCTTTCAAAGTTTTATTATTCGTCCTGGTTGATGGGTGGACTTTGCTTGTCGCCAGCTTGGTGGCGTCCTATGCCTAGGAATAAAGGAGTCGGCCATGGGCCCTGACATCTTAATGAATCTCTTGCAAGACATGCTGCGCTTGTGCACGATCCTTATTTTACCGCCGTTGGGGGTTGCCCTCATTGTCGGTCTTACGGTGGGCCTGATTCAAGCCATTACCTCGATTCAGGAACAAACCCTGGCCTTTGTACCAAAAATTCTAGCGGTAGTGCTCATCCTTATCTTTGCCGGTAATTACATGCTGCGTCTACTTATTGATTACAGTATTGATCTCTTCGCCGCGCTTCCGGCTTATGGGGCTATGTGATCACCGCTTACGGGATCAGATTGTCCTATGGATCCGATTGAGGGTATCATTGGTTTAGCCGACTATGTGGCTCCAGCATCGCTGGTTTTCGCCCGTATCGGAGCCATCTTTGTTACAGCACCGATCCTTGGTGGTGGACAGGTGCCCTTTCAGGTGAAGGCGCTGATTACTTTGGCCCTGACCATTGCCATTATGCCCTCCTTGGGGCCGGAATTTCAGCAAGGAATCCCCGGGCCGTTTTATCCATTGGCCTTGGTTAAGGAGGTGGTGACGGGTTTGGCCATCGGTTTTTGCTTTGGCCTATTTTTGGAAGCCGCCCGTTTTGCCGGAGATTTGGTAGGGCGAACCGCTGGGTTTGCCGCCGCAGAGTTTTTCAATCCCGACGCCGGGACGATGGAAGGGCCTTTAGGGGCACTCTTTTTCACCACCATCGCGCTACTATTTTTTGTCTTGAATATGCATCTGGCCTTAATCGCTATATTCGCCCAGTCTTTTGTCTTTATTCCCATTGGTGGGCTGGCCCTGGGCCCCCATTTTGGGGAGGTGGTGCATCAAGGACTCCAGCAAACTTATATTATTGCTCTAACCATTGCCCTGCCCCTGGAGGCTGCGGTTTTGGCGATTACGGTATCCGAGGGGGTGATCGCCCGGGCTGTACCTCAGATTAATATTCTCCACATTACCTTTGCGGTGAAAATTTTAACCACTATGGCCTTGATTACGGTAGCGATGCCGGCAGTGATTACGTTTATGGGGGTCATCTTGAATATGGCCCAACAGTTCACCTTCGCCTTTATTGGGGTGGCTGGGGGTTAGGCGGCGTTCCCATGCCGCTGGTGGTTACCCCGGCGGTAATCGCATAACGCATTCCCGCTTCGACGCTGAGGTCGAGGGGAGTGATACGTGAGCGTGGAATGACAATGGCGTAGCCGCCAATCTGATAACTCATCGGCAGATAAACGGTGACGCAATCATCGCCACCAATGCCTTCGGGAAGGTTGGTATAGTCTTCGCGGGTAATGAAGCCCATAAATTTTCCCGTAAAATCGCCAAAGCTGATTTCAACCATGACCACCTTTTGCCCTTCGTTATCGCGTGAGCGGGCAATAAAGGACATCAGATCTTGGACCGAAGAATAGATGGTTTTTACCAGGGGTATGCGCGAGAGAAGGCCCTCGCCGACAGCGAATAATTGGCGAACAAGGTAGGCCTGAACGAGAAGGCCGACGAGGAAGATGCCAAGGACAGTGAAAATCAGACCCATGCCCGGGAGATACCAATCGCCGAGATAATGGCGGAAAATACCGCCAACCCAACGCTCGCTGGTCATGCCAAGCCAGACCAGGATACCAATGGTGACCACCGCAGGCAGGACTGCAGCTAAACCCTTAAAGAATATGGCCGAAATGGCTTTCATGGCGCGTTTCCTCCTGCTGATGGCTGGAGGCAGTCCAGCTCTTGGGTGCTAAAGCCGGCGGCCCGTCGGCCAGCATGGTCGAGGGGGGCGGGCGATGGATGGCGGAGGAGGGCATGCTCTTCGATGACCTGGCGAAAATGCTCTTCGGCCTGCAGTCCCTGTCTTGTGCACCAATAATGATGCCAACGGGTTCCGCTGGCGACATGACCAATTTCATCTTGGTAAATGCGGTTCAGCACGGCATGGCTTGCCTCGTCGTAGGCAAGGATGCGAGGTAGCAGATCGGCGTTGACATCTAAGCCGCGGGCTTCAAGAAAACGGGGGATGACCACTAAGTGCTCGCCCAGATTGCGGCAGGCACAGGCGGCTTCCCAGAGGCGGAAATGCACCGGGTCTCTACCTGGAGGGTGGCCCAGTGCCTCTAGCCGCGCCGCCACCAGGGCGGCATGGGCGGCTTCTTCGCGGGCGATGCGCAATTGTTCGGCGTGGAAATCTTCGGGCATTCCCGCTCCCGAGAGGGAGCAGAGCACGGCGAGATCAATGGCAGAGACTTCTATATGCCAAATCGCGTGCAGGAACTGGGCCCGCGAATTGGGGTGCTGCAGACCGCGGCGGCGGCGCGGCGGCTTACCCTCGCGCAGCCAGTCCTCGCGGCCTGGCCGACTGGGGAGTTTTGGCAGCTGCCAAATCTGGTTGGCAAGGGGCGGGCGGCACGAGGCCAGTAGCTGATCCTTAGCCTCGGCGCCGGGGGCCTGGATAATCGCCAGTAGTTGCGCCGCATATGCCTCGCCGGGGTGGATGGCCGTCATTTTAGGTCCGCGCCTGGCCCTCGCCACGAACGACGAATTTATAGGTACAGAGTTCTTCAATACCCATCGGCCCGCGGGCATGGAGGCGGTTGGTGCTAATGCCCACCTCGGCGCCCAGGCCAAACTGGCCGCCATCGGTGAAGCGGGTGCTGGCATTGTGATAAACGGCGGCGCTGTCCACCAGTCTGAGGTAGCGCTCGGCAATCATTGCGTTGCCGGTAATAATACCATCGGAGTGGTGACTGCCGTGGTGATTGGTGAAGACGATGGCGTCATCGACGTCATCGACACAGGCGATGGAGAGGATCAGGTCTAAATATTCGGTGCCCCAATCCTCTTCGCTGGCTGGCTTGGCCTCCGGCACCATGGGCAGACAGCGCTCGTCGCAGCGCAGTTCCACGCCGGCGGCAAGGAGAGCCTTGGCGATTGCAGGTAGATGGCTCTCAAGAATTGCCGCATCGATGAGCAGGTTCTCGATGGCATTGCACACTCCGGGCCGCTGAACCTTGGCATTCAGAATTAATTCGATGGCCATGGCGAGATCAGCTTCGCGATGGACATAAAGCGAGCATACACCCTTATCATGCTTTACTACGGGAATACGTGAAACTTCGCAAACCGAACGGATCAAGCCTTCGCCACCGCGGGGGATAACCAGATCAATGGCATCGTCGCGGGCCAGCAGTAGGGGCACCAGGGCGCGGTCTTGCTCCATTACGAGCTGCACGCTATCCACTGGCAGGCTGGAGTTTGCAAGGCCTTTGCGCAAGGCGGTGACCAGGGCGCGATTGGAATGCACTGCCTCGCGGCCGCCGCGCAAAATACAGCCATTACCCGAGCGCAGGCAAAGGGCGGCGCAGTCGACGGTGACATTGGGCCGGCTCTCAAAGATGACGGCAATAACACCGAGGGGGACGCTAACTTTTTCCAGGCGCAGCCCCTGGCTAATCAGGCGCTGCTCGCGAATGCGCCCCACCGGGTCGGGTTGGCTGGCAACCGCGCGCAGATCGGCAACGATACTGGCTAAGCGGCGCTCATCGAGTTTAAGCCGGTCGACCATGGCCGACGAGAGATGATTAGCAGCGGCCTCGCTGAGATCCTTGGCGTTGGCACTGAGAATGGAGCTGACATCGGCTTCGATGGCTTGGGCGCAGGCTTCAAGGGCGGCCACGCGATCGCTATCGCTGGCGGCGGCAACCGCTGCAGCGGCAGGGCGGGAAACGCTGCAGAGGCGGTCAACTTCTTCGCGTAGCGGGTTGGTGACTTCAGACATGGTGTCCTCCGATGGCGGTGGGCAGGGAAGCGGGCAGGAGCTGGGCAAGCAGATCAATCACCCCGTCGATATGATGACAAATGGCGGTACAGGAGCGGGTAAGCATGGCATTGCCGCCGCCGTCTTCGGCGGGACGCCAGTCGCTGCGCAATCCGATTATGGTGAGATCGCGGGCGTGGGCATAGCCCATTTCCCAAGCAGTGCCGGAGTCAGCATCGGCCCCGTCAAGAACGGCAATCATGATATTTGCGGCATCGATGCCAGCCCGGCAATCACGAAAAATAGCGGCAAAATCAGGTTTGGCCTCGCTGCCGTGGTGCTGGTCGTGGCTGGCACAAAATTCTTGCGGCACCAGCACACGCAGGCCTGGGAGGCGAGACCGAATGGCGGCGGTGCATTCGGCATTCCAGGCACGCTCGGCATCGGTAAAGAGCGGCGCCGCCCAATAAATCGTCGGTGGCTGGGGAGTGGTCACAATTTTATCCTGTTTGCTGGGAGGTGGCGTCAACGAGAGTCGGGGCGGATGCGCAAGTCTTCGCGCAGCAGGCGCTGCATGGCGGTATTGCCGCGATGTACGCCGCTTGCTGCCCCAGCATCGTTTTCCAGTGGCAGATCCGCATTGGCCCAGGCAAAGATGCCATGGCGCAGCATCCGCGCATCGATGCCAGCGGCGCGCAGATCGCGCACGATAATGGCCGAGCGGGGATCTGCGGCGCTGTAGACAATAACTTCTGGGGGCAACTCGTGCGAGGAAACGCGCTGCGCAGATTCGCGGTCGCTGCCCACCCACTGCGCTCCAGGCAGGCGGCTAATGGCAAATTCTTCGGGGCTACGGGCATCGAGAATGCCAGGCGGCTCGCGGGCCGGATCCGCTAGCCACTGGTCGAGGCTGGCGACATCGATTTCCGGTAGCTCGGGAAAGCGTTCGGCGATCACTCTATCAAGGCGTTCCCAGGTTGCCGTGCGCTGGCTGGCATGATAGCCGAGAAAGGCGCCGCCACCCAAAAGGGCGAGGAAAAAGAGTAATGATAATTGTAGGGCACCATGCATCTTAGGATAAGTCCTTCTGGATGGCGGATTGTAGGGCGGCTAACTGAACTCCGTGATCTCGCGCAACCTCAAGCCAGGGGCAGCCGGCGGCCTGGGCGGCACCCCCGTCTTCGTGTTGATTATCACCGACGTGTAAAAGTTCTTCCGGTTCCACTTCCAACAGGCTCATTGCCAGGAGGAGCAATTCCGGATCCGGTTTCGGTGTGCCCACAAGGGTTGACGGCAGCACTTGAGCGCAGGGGCCAAGGCCATGAGCGGCCACCAGTCGATGAATGCGAGCGTCAAAATTGGAGCAGATGGCCACTGGCAAGCCAGCCTTGGCACACCAACTGAGGCAGGCTTGGGCCTCAGGCAATAGGCGCCAATGGCGCGCTTCGCCGAAGGCCGCAAACAGCGCCATGCAAAGGGTATCGCTCACTTTTGCCTCGGGCGTCAGGAGGGGCTGGAAGGTGGCGCGAACCACGGCAAACCAGAAGTCACGGGCGTCACTCTCGTCGGCGCCATAGGCCGCACTCGCTCCTCGCCGAACCTCCATAAAGGCTTCAGGAAAGCGCTGGTCAAGGGCGCTTACGGGAAGCTTGAGGCCATAATCCGCGGCAACTTCGGCATAGATCGCCCCCGGTGATGGATAAGGCAGGGCAAGGGTGCCGTGGAAGTCAAAGGAGATGGCGCGAATCGGCATTAGCTGCTCAGGCTGCCGGAGGCGGCAGGGGCGGCAGGATGGCGAGGTGATGTGCTGCGGTGCATAGGCTTTCGCTGGTTTTTCATAGGGGCCGAGAGGTGCGCAGTGCTTGGGCGCAGCCGATGCCGCGAGATTCTGCTTTAGGCGCTGAGCCCCAGGGCATCGGCCATGCTATAGCGGCCGGGCTTGGCGGCGGCCAGGAAGGCCGCGGCACGAAGGGCACCGCGGGCGAAGATATCCCGATTATGGGCGACGTGGCCGAGGAGAATGCGTTCCCCATTGCCAACGAAATAAACCTGGTGATCGCCCACCACATCACCCATGCGCAGGGCATGGATGCCGATTTCCTGGGGTTGTCGAGCACCGCAGTGCCCCGAGCGGCCGTCCCGATAATCGGCGCGGCTGCGACCGGTAACGGCCGCGATGGCATCGGCGATGCCGAGGGCGGTGCCCGATGGCGCGTCCACCTTGTGGTGATGATGGGCTTCGACGATTTCAATATCGTAGTCCGAGCCCAGGGCGGAGGCGAGGCGGGCGGCGGTGGCGATAACCACATTCACGCCTACGCTCATATTCGGCGCCCATAGCACCGGAATACGAGTCGCTGCCTGATCGAGGGCAGCGTCGAGGGCGACGGGATCCAGACCGGTGGTGCCAATTGCCAATGGCATTTGATGCTCGGCGCAGTGGGCGATCACCCCAGGGGTGGCCGTGGCGTGGCTAAAGTCAATAACCACGGCCCCGGCCTGCTTGGGCAGCTGACTCAGCAGGGGCGCCGGGCTGCGGATGCCAAAGTCGCTCAAGCGACCCTCCTGACGGTCTACCCCGGCGACAATGCTGAAGGAATCATCCCCGGCGGCGAGGGAAAGGATGCGCTGGCCCATGCGCCCCGCGGCGCCGTGCATAATCAATGACGTACTCATGGGTGCTATCATGGGCTGGCCACGGCGGCGGCAACCGCCCGCCTGCCGCGCCCCTGCGATATTCGCCAAGGTCAACTTCGCTGCTGCGGCCTAACCCAAGCTGGCGAGAAGTAGGCTAGCCACCATCAGGTAGATGGTCACCCCGGTAATGTCATTGAGCATGGTAATAAAGGGCCCGGCGGCGATGGCGGGATCGATGCCGAGACGAATGCAGGCATTGGGAATCGCCACCCCCAGGGTGGCCGCGAGAATAACCGCTACCAGCAGCGAGGTGGCGATGACACCGGCGAGCATAAAGGGCTGATCGGAGAAGAGGATGAGGCCCAAGGCGCCGAGGCCGCAGAGCACCGCCAGGGCCACGGCGAGGACGCTGCCGGTGGCCACTTCACGCATGCTGCGAATCATCCGGCGCCCGGGGGTGTGGTGTCCAAGGGCGATAGAGCGGATGGTGACCGTGGAACACTGCAGGCCGATATTTCCGCCCAGGGCCGGCACCAGGGGCAGGAAGGCCATGAGAATGGGGAAGTCCGAGAGCAGGGTATCGGCGCGGCTGTCGATAACTCCGGCTACGACAAAGCCGCCGCAGACGGTAACCAATAAAAAGGGCAGGCGGTAGCGGGCGCGGCGGAAGATGCCGTCATTATCTTCGATATCTTCTCGGGTACCGGCCATCGCCAGCATATCTTCGTGGGCCTCGGCTTCGATAACATCGATGGCATCGTCCCAGGTAATCATGCCGCGCAGGACCTTGCCGCTGTCTACCACTGGGATGGCGGCGAGGTGGTAGCGCTGCATGAGGCTAGCCACCTTCTCGCGGTCGGTATCGAGGGTGATCTGCATGGGATCACGATCCATGAGCGAGCTCATGCGCGACTGCGGCTGCGCAAACACCAGATCGCGGTAACCGATAACGCCAATGAGGCGGGATTGGGCATCCACCACATAGACCGGACTATCGGGGAGATCGGGATGGGAGCGGAGGCGGGCAACCGCCTGTTCAGCGCTATGGAAGGGGCGCACGGTGGCCACTTCCCGCTGCATGATGCGTCCGGCGCTATCCTCATCAAGATCCCACTGCTCTTCTAATTGGGCCCGCAGATTGTCGTCGAGGGAGTTGAGGAGGTGCTCGGCGCGTTCTTCATCCAGGTGATCGAGGAAGTATACCGCATCGTCTGCATCGGCTTCTTGCAGGATTTCCGCCAAATGGCGATCGCTGATTTCATTAAGGAGTTGGTCGCGGGTTTCCGGATGGGCCTCTTCCAGGACTTCGGCGGCGAGGCCCACCGGCAGGGCGAGAAAGGTTTGCAGGGTGCGCTCGCGCAGTCCCATGCGCTCAAGGATGCGGGTAAGGTCGGCCACCCGCAGGCTGGTGGCGGCAATCGCCAGGGCTCCCGGCCCATCCTCTTGGAGGATGTGCCAGAGGCGGTCGCCCAGTTCGCTGGCGCGTTGTTCGAGATCAGCAATGGCCATTGTTGCTATCGTCGGGGGCCGGCTCCCGGGCACAAGGATGGCGATGTGCTAGGGACAGGTCACTGGCCCAGCTCAGCCGGGTAGGATTAATCGCAGTGCAGTCGGGTGAGCGCGAAATTGCACCTGGGCCCCGGGCGGCAGGGCGTGGGCGCTATGGGCGCCATCAATGGAGATTTGCATACCGGGTATGGCGGCGGTGAGGCTCAGGCCCTGGGGTGGACATTGACTGCCAGAATTTAAGTGCAGGGGACTATTGCTAAAAGGTTCTCGAACATGGAAAAGAAGGGCGGCTTCGGCCGGGTCGTAGGTGGTGCCAAAGCCTGCTGAGGCAATGGCGGCGGTGCTGCCGGCGGCGGTGGCAACCCACACCCCCGAGGAATAGTGCAACTCCTGATCTTCTCCAGTATCGATGACATAACGGCTCATCTCCGCCGGATTATGGTTGGTGAAGAGACAGTCGTTGAGGATCGGATGGGTGTCCATTAATAACGGACCGCGGCCGGCCTGATCCAGAATGCGGGCGGCTAGGCGCGGTAAGGCCTGTTCTTGGCTGTGTCCAGCCCGCCAGGCTTCGAGGGTGGCGGCCACTTGATTGGCCCGCAGGCGTGTGAAGTGGCCGACGGATCGTTCCGGATCAGAATTGACGCTGATGAGTGGCGTCTCAGCAATCCAGCGTTGTACGCCAAACACCGTGCCATCGCCACCAACACAGATCACCAGATCAATATTTTTTAGATGGTCTGGGGTAATATGGCCAACCCAGGCCTCTGTCACAAGCGCTGCGCCAATGGCACTGCGCACTTGGTCAACGGCTTCTTGGTGTTGGCGATGGGCGGCTTCAAGGCGCTGCGGATCGGCAACCCCAGCACTGACTAATCGCTGCATATCATCTTGACCCAAGCGATCGCGGGTCGATTGCTTGGTCACCAGTAATATGTGTTGGCGCCTCATGCGCAGGCCACCCAGTTGCGGGTGTACGCATCGGCGGCGAGGATACTGGCGAGATCAGGATCGGCGTTGCTGCCGCTGCTGACCGTGGCCAGGGCCCGCTCAACCAGGCGGGGAATATCGAGGAAGGTAATGCTGCCGTCGAGGAAGCGGGCCACTGCAGCCTCATTGGCGGCATTAAAAATGGCCGGCGCCAAGCCGCCCTGGCGGGCGGCGGCGGCCCCCAAGTCCAGGGCCGGGAAGCGCGTGCGATCCGGTGCCTCAAAGGAGAGGTTGGCAATTTTTAAAAGATCGGGGCAGGACACCGGTCCGCGCAGGTGGCGGGGCCAGGTTAGGCTGTACTGGATGGGGGTGCGCATATCCGGCTGGCCCAGCTGCGCCATCAGTGAGCCATCGGCAAAGGCCACCATGCTGTGGACAATGCTTTGCGGATGGATAACGACTTCGATTTGCTCTACTGGCACCTGGAAGAGATGGTGGGCCTCGATGACCTCAAGGGCCTTATTCATCAGGGTGGCGGAATCGATGGTGATCTTGGGCCCCATGCTCCAATTCGGATGCTTCAGAGCCTCGGCAATGCTCACGGTGTTTAAATCTTGGCGGCAGCGAAAAGGGCCGCCGGAGGCGGTAAGTACCAGCCGATCGATGTCTGAATCACGGTGATTTTCCAGGCATTGAAAAATCGCCGAGTGCTCGGAATCCACCGGCAGCAGGGTGGCACCGCTGGCACGGGCAGCTGCCATAATCAGCGCCCCGGCCATGACCAGGGGTTCCTTATTGGCGATGCACACCCGCTTACCGGCCTGCACCGCGGCGTAGGTGGGGTCGAGGCCGGCTCCACCAACGATGGCAGTCATAACCACTGGGCAGTGTTCATCCCCGGCGGCTTCCACCAGCGCCTGGGGGCCAGCGCCCACGGTAATTTCGGGACAGTCGGCGCAGAGGGATTTGAGCTTGGCATAGTCTTCAGGATCGGCGCAGACCACCCGCTTGGCACGGAATTCCTTGGCCTGGGCAGCTAGCAGGTCAAGCCGGCGATGGCCGGTGAGGGTGTGCACGGGAATGCCCAGGTGACGCGCCACATCTAGAGTACTCACCCCAATGCTGCCGGTAGAGCCGAGGATGCATAAGCTGGCCTGCTGCGGCACCGGGGCCGTCGGCGTCATGCCCCGAGCTCGCGCAGGGCAGCGAGCAGACGCTGCTGATCGGCAGGCTGGCCGACGGTAATGCGCAGATATTCGCGCAACTCCGGCGTATCCCACCAGCGCACCAAAATGCCCCGCTGCTTCAGGCCGGCATACCATTCACCGGCGCGGGGGCCGGCAGCGGCGAGGACGAAATTACCGCTGCTTGGTACCAGGGCCCAGCCCAATTTCCGCAGACCCTCCTCAAGGGTTTCGCGCGCGGCCAGGGTATCGGCCACCAAACGCTGGTGATATGCCCGATCGCCCAAGGCCGCTAGGCCCACCGCTTGGGTGAGGGCGTTGACATTATAGCTATCCTTGACCTTCATCATCTGGCTGATGAGGGACGCTTGGCCTAGGCAGAAACCGAGGCGGGCGCCGGCCAGGGAGTAGGACTTAGAGCAGGTGCGCAGGACCACCATATTGGGGTGGGCCGCCAGTTGGGGGATGCAAGAACTGCCCTCCGGGGCGTAATCAATATAGGCTTCGTCAACCACCAGTAGGCCGTTAAAGCGCTTGGCGAGAGCGCAGAGTTCTGCGGAGCTGATAAGACTTGCCGAAGGATTGTTGGGATTGGCGATGAGCAGCATGCGTGCCCCGCTGGCCAACAGCGCTTCCCCTGGCAGGCTCCAATCGGGGCCCCAGGGGACATGAACCATCTCCACGTTTTGTATCGCCGCCAGGGTATCGTAGAGGCCGTAGGTGGGCCAGGGCACCGCCACCCGATCTCCCGGCTGCAGCAGGCAGCGGTAGAGGATGGTCAGGCAGTCATCGGAACCATTGCCGGCCAGGATTCCGGCGGCGGGGAAGTTCCAAAGCTTGCCGGCGGCCTCGCGCAGACGGGCCGACTGGGGATCGGGATAGAGGCGTAGGCCATCGGCCACAAAGGCGGCCAAACCCGCGAAGACGCTGGGTGAGGGGGGCCAAGCGCACTCATTGGTATTGAGTTTCAGGCACTGATTGACCTGCTCACCGGGAGTATATCCGCGCATGCCCTGAATGTGGGGCTGCACCAGCTGGTCGATGGAAGGGGAGGTGGAGGTCATGGGCGTGCAGTGTAGATGCCCCTCGGCAGGGGCAACCATGCCGCCCCGGTCTAGCCCGCATCCCTCACCAAAAGAAAGGTGGCGGGCGCCTTAAATTGATGTAAAAGGTTGTCATCACACGACCTACAACATCAACGAAAGGGCGTCC
>REDX01000179.1 GCA_007695355.1 Planctomycetota bacterium | reverse complement strand
CGTCCATCGTCCATCGTCCATCGTCCATCGTCCATCGTCCATCGTCCATCGTCGGGCGTCTCGCCGCGCTTAAGGAACTCCGTCGGTTTCCGGATCGGTGGGCTCGGATTCGCTGGGTTCGTCCTTGGGCTCTTCGTCTGGGTCGACGGTGACGGTGCCGGGGCCAAGGTTGACGGGGGTGTCGTCCTTGGCATTGGTGCGGATGTCGATGTCGATGTGGATGGCGAAGGTGCCATCGGGATAGAGTTGTTTAAAGGCCCTAGCGGTTTCGTCGAGGCGCTTGGGGAGTTCATTGAGTAATTCCATCATATTATCGATGGATTTGGCGAGGTCTGCCTCTTCCTTTTTGCCGTCGTTTGGGCCGGCTTGGAGGGCGTCGCGTTCGGCCTGCATACGGCGGATATTGGCGCGCATGGCGCCCAGCTCTTGGGCTTGGATGCGCTGCACTGGCAGGCTGGTGAGGGGGGCGGATTGTTCATGGGTTTCGTCATCGCGCAGCCAGCGCACGGAGACTTCTTCGCCGGCTTTCATATCCTCTAGGAGGCTGCGCAACTCCTCGGGGCTGGTAACGGTTTGGCCATTGACGGCGACAATGCGGTCGCCGGGCTGGATGCCCATTTGCGCGGCACTAGAGGCAGCGGCCACCTGGCCGACGCTAATGCCCGGGGTAATGGCGGCGGCTTGGCGATCGGGGATAACGCCAAGGTAGGGACGGTGCTCGCCGCCGCCGCGGCGCTCGCTGGCTGGGCTGGGTTGGGCTTCTTCCGCCGCTGTTTGCGGCAGGCTTAGGACTACCATTCCGGTGAGTGCAAGGGCGGGGTAAAGCAGGGGGCGCAGCAGATTTACAGGCATGATATATGACCTAAGCGGGGAAGGGTGGCAATTGAGGGCGCTTTAACTCACTTAGCGCACTTAGGGAAGGTGTGCTTCCCGGATTCTTGATATCCAGGGCCGAGCTGGGTCTCGGTGCTTCCAGGGCTGAGTTTATGGCCTTTTTAAAGGAGTTCGCTGGAAACCTGAAAGCTAAAGTGGATGCCGCTGTCGTCGTTGACCTGCATGGGGGCCTGGTGATGCAGCATATTGGGCTGGGTGTCGCCAACACCAAAGCCGTAATGGAAGCGCCAGCTGGGCATGCCCAAAAGGCTGGCGAATTGACCACCCAGGGCAGCGGCGGCAAGGTTTTGGCGCAGGGCGCTGGGGCTTTGGGCAGGGGCCTGGGATTGGTTGGGGCCTGGGCGCAGGCTGGGATCTGAGCCGGAGCGGAGCTGATCCAATTCGCGGGCCAGTGCGGCTTCTTCTTCTCGGAGGTTATCGAGGGCGCTGGCTTGGCGCTGGTTGCGCTGTTCTACCATGCGGCGGTAACGGGCTTCGGCTTGGGCATCAATGTCGCGGAAGGGGATGCTATCGGGCCAATCGCCGAGGAAGCCATCGCGCTGAATCGGCTGGCTTTGGCGGATGCCCGCCACGTGTACTTCGTCGCCGGGCAAATAGCCCTGGATGACTTGGCGCAGGTCACTCATGGAATTAATGGGAACGCCATTGATTTCGGTGACCACATCGCCGCGCTGGAGTCCCATGTGCTCGGCCGCCGAGCCCTCATAAACCCGGCGCACCACAACGCCAACCCCGGGATCGATCTGATTATTGCGGACATCGCGGGAGGAGGGCGGGGTCATGACCACGCCGAGCATGGGCCGGCCCATATCCTCGTAGCCTTCTTGCGCACTGAGACCCGCGCTGGGATTTTGAGCAAGGGGGAGGATTAGCAGGGCGCTGAGGGCTAAGAGGCGTAGGTGTATGGGCATGATCTAACTCCCAGGGCAGGTGGCAGCGGGCGACGCGCAGCGTTGGCTGAGCAATGGCATAGGAGATGGAGACGCCATTTGATGGCCTGGCTTTCCATGCATTTTGATAAATTGGCGGCAACGGTGAAGGGATGCCAGAGGCAGCTGGGCTTGGTGGGATCACACGCCGAATTTAAGGTTTAAATTATTTCACAAGGGGCATTTATGATTCCGCCTGGGCATTGAAAGGGCAGATTTCGGGGCAATTGCCGAAAGCGGCTTGGCGCAGGGGCCATCGTGCTAAGGGCGATTGGCATGGAGCTGGGGGATTGGGGACGGGTTGCCCGAGCCGGCTTAGGCTTCCTCGTCACCAAAGATGGCGGCGACAAAGGTATCGGCGTCGAAGGGCTGAAAGTCATCCATGCCTTCGCCAACGCCGATGTAGCGCACGGGGATACCCAATTCGCGGCGGATGGCGATGGTCGAGCCGCCCTTGGCGGTGCCGTCGAGCTTGGTCAAAATCAGCCCGCTGACATGGAGGGACTGGGAGAAAATCCGCGCCTGCTGGATGGCGTTTTGGCCAGCGGTGCCGTCGACCACGAGGAAGGTTTCGTGGGGCGATGCCTCATCGTGGCGCTTAATCACGCGGTGGATTTTATCCAATTCGCGCATCAGGTCATCGCGATTATGCAGGCGCCCGGCGGTATCGATAATCACCACTTCGGTGCCCCGGGCCTTGGCCGCGGCCACCGCATCGAAGGCGACGGCGGCGGCATCGGCGCCCTCGTGCTGCTTGACGATATCCACGCCCACCCGCTCGGCCCAGATCGTGAGCTGCTGGGTGGCGGCGGCGCGGTAGGTATCGCCGGCGGCCACCAATACGCTCTTGCCCAAATCTTTAAAGCGCTTGGCCAGCTTGGCGATGGAGGTGGTTTTGCCGGCGCCATTGACGCCGATAATCAGGATAATGGTGGGGCCATCGGCCTGCCAGTTTAACGCATCGGGCTGAGGCCCATCCAGTTCCTCGCGCAGGGAGCGTTTGAGCAGATCTAAGAGTTCTTCGCCGGGGGCCACCTCGCCGGCCTTCCACTTGGCCTGCACCTCGTCGAGGATGGCCTCGGTTTTGGCGACGCCAATATCGGCGGCAATGAGGGTGTCTTCCAGCTCTTCGAGAAAGGCCTTATCGATGGTACGGCCGCGGCCAATCAGGCTGCGCAGGGCATCGCCCACCAGCGAGCGGGTTTTGGCGAGGCCGGTTTTAATGCGTTCGAAAAAACGTCCAATGCGTCCGAATACCATAAGATCTCTCCACGCCATGACTGAGCGCCCGATGAGGCCAGCCCCGGGGTTTCGGGGCTGAGGTGCGCTAGGGGAGTGATGGTGGGCCTGGCTTGGCAATGCCAAGGGGGTTCCCGGTGCGGGGGAGCTGCAGGGATGAGGGTTGCTTTGGTGGCAGCTTGTCGTTGGTTGGTCGCTTTTCGCTGGGGAGAGACTGGGTTTTGGGTGATTTGGGCTGATGGATCGGGGTTTGGCGCTTCCGGGGGCAGGCGTTAGCGGCCTTGCCTTAGGCGGCGGGGGGCGTGAACTGCTGGCATGCCGGATACCTCACCGCCCCATCAGCAGCACGATCTTCAGCCAGCCCTGG
The DNA here is from genome assembly GCA_007695355.1 of Planctomycetota bacterium. Taxonomy (GTDB): domain Bacteria; phylum Planctomycetota; class UBA11346; order UBA11346; family UBA11346; genus REDP01. The sequence goes on along the minus strand of REDX01000179.1, from coordinate 5,518 downwards.
CGGCGGAATTGGTGGCCGGGCTGCGGCTGAGGGGCGATGGCCCCTTGGTTTATGAGATTGGTCCTGGCCAGGGCGCTTTAACCGCTCCGGCTTTGGCATCGGGGGCTTCGGTGGTGGCGGTGGAGATTGACCCGCAGCGGGTTCGCGCGTTGCAGCAGCGCTTTGCCGAGGCGCTGGCAAGCGGGCAGCTGCAGCTACAGCAGGCCGATGGGCGGCGCTTTCTGCCCCGGCAGCTGCCGGCGGCGGGCTGGCGGGTGCTGGCTAATCCGCCCTTTCAACACAGCGCGGAATTGCTGCAGCACTGGATCTTGGGCTCTGTGGCAATGGGCCTGCCGACGGCCATAGATCTTGTGCTGCAGGCGGAAACGGCGCGCAAGCTCTGCCCGCAGCCCGGGGCTTGGACTCGCTCTGGTGTGCTCTTGGCTGCCTGTGGACAGGCCCGCTTGGGGCGCGTCTTGGGGCGCCGAGCGGTGCAGCCGCCCTCGCGGGTAGATTTGGCCTGGTGGTCCTGGCGGCGCCATCCCCAGGCCCCAGACCATGGCCGCCTGCAGGCCTTGGCCGCCCTTTTAGAGCGCGGCTTCCGCGGCGATCACAGCCTGCGCCAGGCCCTGCGCGGCATGAGTACCCCCGCCATCCTCAAGCGTCAAGCCGCCGAGCACCATTGGAACCCCGATGGCCCAGCCCGGGCGCTGAGTCCCGAGGCCTGGTTATCGCTGAGCGATTTCTTGCGCTCGGTGGGGAAGATTTCCGTGCCTTAGTTCGTTTTCGGTTGTCGGTGCGCTTAGCCGCTTAGCCTAGGGATATGAGTAAAGCAAAACCCGCCTTTCTGGTCTTTGACATTGAAACCGTGGCCGATGGCCGACTGCTGCAGCAGGTTCGCTATCCCGATGAGCCGGAGTTAAGCCCGGCGGCGGCGGTGGCAAAGCAGCGGGCCGAGCTTTTGGAAAAAACCGGCTCTGATTTCATTCCGCACACCTTTCAGCTGCCGATATCGGTGGCCATTGCCAAGGTGGGCGGCGACCATCGTCTGCAGGAGGTGGTAACCCTGGATGCCCCGCGTTTTCGCCCGCAGGTGATTGCCCGTCAATTTTGGCAGGGCTGGGAGCGCTACGGCCAGCCTAGCTTGGTGACCTTTAATGGCCGCGGTTTTGATGTGCCGGTGCTGGAATTGGCGGCCTATCGTTACGGCATCCCCATCCCTGCCTGGATGCGCTTTAATGCCAAGTCCTGGGAAGATCCGCGCAATCGCTTTAATAGCAGCGCCCATATCGATGTCCAAGAGCAGCTGACAAACTTTGGTGCGGCGCGCATGAATGGCGGCTTAAACCTCTGCGCCACCCTCTTGGGCAAGCCGGGCAAGATGGGCACCCAGGGCCATATGGTGCAGGAATTGTGGGAGCAGGGCGAACACCAGCGCATCGATGATTACTGCGTCTGCGATGCTTTGGACACCTATTTCGTTTTCCTGCGCCTGCGCGTCTTGCAGGGCCTTTTAAGCCTGGAGGACGAAGCGGCCTGCGTCACGGCGGCCCAGGAATGGATTGCGGCGGCGGCAGAAACCCGCCAATCCCTGCGCGAATACCTGGACGCCTTCCAGCAATGGCGGGCCGTTGATGACGAAGCCTGGCCCTTCCTTGATCCCCGCGATGCGCCCCAGGACTGAAGAAATCAGGGGAATTTGCGGGGATGTCTCTTTTCTCGGCCCGTTTCTCTGGTAGTATGTAGGCGCATTCAAAGGAGTTTATGGCATGGACTGGAACAGCGTCATAACCCATCCCCTGCTTAAAGATCTGCCATTTAAGATCGAGTTGAATAAGTGGGGCAAGATTCTCATGAGTCCGGCCAGCAATAATCATGGCCGCATTCAATACCAGGTGGGCAAGCGTATTGATGCCGCTAAAGGCAGCGGTCATATCATTATGGAATGCTCGGTACAGACCAGCGATGGGGTAAAAGTGGCGGACGTGGCCTGGGCCTCGGACGCCTTTATCGCTGAGCATGGATTTGATACCCCCTATGCAAAGGCCCCTGAGATCTGCGTGGAAATTACCTCGCCTTCGAACTCCAGTGGAGAAATCCAGGAGAAGGTGGAGTTGTATCTGGCCAAGGGTGCCCATGAGGTGTGGGTGGTAAGCGAGGATGGAAACGCCCAGTATCATAGCCATGAGGGGCAATTGGCAGGCAGTCGCGAGGTTGGATAGGCTTTGTTGCCCCATCCCTGGGCTGCGGGGGGATCACCCGGCGAACAGCGGCTCAGCAAGGACGACTGAGCACAGACGGCTGCCGACTCACTGAAGAATGTCCCCCCCACCGCTGGGACAATGCTGTTGCGTGATCGCAAATAAATCGTTTCGGCTTATTTAATGAGGAAAAACAGGGTTCTCACGGAGACGCGGAGCCAGGGAGGGTTCTGGATCTTGAACCCCATGTTGCCACGGACCAACCGGGTCTCTCCCTGGATTTTTCCGTGGGCTCAGCGGCTGCGTGAGAGAAAATTCCACGAGGCAGCCCGGCGACGATAGACATACGACGACAGAACGGCATTGACCGCTGGGTGGGGGGACATGGCGGGAAGCCAGGGGCCCCCGGGACAAGTCTTGAACGGACCATGGATCCCCCGGTCCTCGGTTGCGCGCGAGGGTGTCCCTTCACACTGCCTGCCCTATGTTGCAGCTCCTCGCCCAGCCCATTGCCGATACCATTGCCCAGCACCTGGATCTGCCAGTCCATCAGGTGGCCGATCTCTTGGGTCCGCCGTCGCGCCCGGCCTTGGATTTGGCCCTGCCCTGCTTTGTGCTGGCCAAGGCCAAGGGCCTGCCACCGCCGCAATTGGCGGCTCAATTGGCAGAAGTACTCAATGCCCAGCCCGGCTTGACCGCCCAGGCAGCGGGCCCCTTTCTCAATATTGGCATCGATCCGGCCCTGGTGGCGCGCACCCTGGTGCCACCCTTGGTCGCCGATCCGCGGCTGGCCCTGCGTTCCACCAGCGGCCAGGGCCAGCGGGTGTGCATCGACTTTTCCAGTCCCAATATCGCCAAGCACCTGGCCTTCCACCACATTCGCTCCACCATGCTCGGCAATGCCTTAAGCCGCTGCTATGCCGCCTGCGGTTGGCAGGTGACGCGGATTAATTTTCTGGGCGATTGGGGCACCGCCTTTGGCCGCCTGATTGCCGGCTGGATGCGCGAGGGCTTCAGCCTGGCCGATCTCGACGGCGCCGAGGATCCGGTGACCTTTCTCAATGAACTCTATGTGCGCATTAGCCAGGCGGCCAAGGCGGATCCCCAGGTGGCCGAAGAGGCGCGGGCTTGGTCGCGGCGCTTAGAAGACGGCGACTCCACCGCCCGCGAGCTCTGGCAGCTGTTCAAAGAAGCCAGTCTGCGCGCCTTCCGCAAAGTCTATGCCCTGCTGGGCGTAGACTTTGACTCCTGGAAGGGGGAGGCCTTCTATGAGGATAAGATGCAGCCGGTGCTCAGTGAATTGCAGCAGCGCGGCTTGCTGGTGGAAGATCAGGGCGCTTTGGTGGTGGATTTGAGCGAGCAGGGTTTCAAAAAGCCCTGCCTGATTCAGCGCGCCGATGGCGGCAGTCTGTATGCCACCCGCGACCTCGCCGCCTGCGACGATCGCTTTGCCGAATTCGCCTTTGACCGTTCCCTCTACGTGGTGGACCTCGGACAGTCGCTGCACTTCCAGGAATGGTTTGCGGTGGCCGGGCGCCTGGGCCGGCCCTATGTGGATCGCCTGCGCCACGTTGGCTTTGGCGTGGTGCTCATGTGGAATGATGAAAGCCAGGGCTGGGCCAAGACGGCTACCCGCAATGGGGTGCCGATGCTCTTAGTTGACGTCTTGGAAGAAGCCGTAACCCGGGCGCGGGCGGTGGTGGACGAAAAAAATCCCGACCTCGACGAAGCAGAAAAAGCGGCGGTGGCCGAGGCGGTGGGCATGGGCGCGGTCATCTTCAATGATCTCAAATCCGGCCGCCGCAACGATGTGAAATTCCGCTTTGAAGATGCCTTGAATATGCAGGGCGAAACCGGGCCCTATTTGCAATACGCCCATGCCCGGCTGTGCTCCATCGAGCGCCGCTTTGGCGACACCTATCCCGGGGCAGCGGTGGCAGAGGCCGACCCTGGGCTGCTTACCTTGGCCCAGGAAAAATCCGTACTGTTGGCCTTGGCCCAATTGCAGAAGGCCTTGGACAAGGTGGTGGCCGAGGACGAGCCCAGCGCCCTGGCCCAGGCCCTGCTGAATCTGGCGGCAACGGTGAGCAGCTGGCTGAGTGCGGGCAATGCCGAGCGCAGCGCCCGCGTCCTCTGCGACGATGCGGCGGTGGCGGCCAGTCGCTGCCAATTGGTGGGCGTGGTCCGCGCCTGCCTGGCCGAGGGCCTGCAGCTTTTAGGCCTGCGCGCCCCAGAGCGTATGTAGGCGCCCGCCCTTATTTTTGTGATCTACCGGCGCCCTGGCGCCATGGAGCCTTTCCTATGATGTCCATTACCGGCAGTCTCGCCGCCAGCTATGGCCCCGATCCCCGCCAAGCCTTTGATCTGCTGCTGCCGGTGCCGGCGCAGGGGCCGCTGCTGATCCTGCTGCATGGCGGGTGGTGGCGGCGTGGCCATCGCCAGGACCTCCTGAGTACCGCCGCCGAATTGGCCCAGGCTGGGCATGCGGTGGCCTGTTTGGGCTATCGCCTCCTGCAGGGATCGCGCACGGGCGCCGACTTGGTGGCCGATGTGGTGAGCGGCGTCATCGCCTGCGTGGAAGAGGCTCTGGTTTCCGGCTTTGGCGCCGGCGAGGTGCCCGAAGTGGTATTGGTGGGCTCTGGCGCCGGCGGACTTTTGGCTGCGTGTGCGGCGCCGGTTTTGATCACTCGGGGCCAGGAAAGTGGACGGCGGGCGGCGGCTAAGGTCGCCACCAGCGCCGCCACCCGCCTCCGCCTGCGGGGCCTGGCAATGATTGGCACCGCCCCTGGCTTAGAGCCCTGGCAGGATTGCCCAAGGGAAGTGGTAGAGGTGTTAAACCGTTTTCGCGGCGAATCGGCCGTCGCGATGCCCTTCACCGCCGAACAGGCTCTACCTCCGGCGGTGCTCTTGGTGCATGGCGATAACGACGACGAGGTGCCGGCGCAGTTGGCCCAGGGCCTACACGCCCGTTTGGTACAGCGAGACGTGGCGAGCACTTTGGCGATTATCGCCGGCGCCGGCCATCGCTTTGTCGAAGATCCACACAGCCAGGCCGGCCGCTCGGCGCTCAACCGCCTCGGCGATTGGCTGCGTCGCCTGGGCCAGCCCAGCCAAGGCCCTGGCGAAGAACAGCCAGTGATTGGCGAGCCGGCGTGGTTGAATCGAGAGCGTTGAGGGGGGCGGCAGTCTTTGGGCTATCGTCGATCGTCGGTTCTCGCTCGTCTAGTGGTCTGCGCCAGAAATCCTGCAACCTATCCTTGCCGCCCAACGCCGTCTTCTGCGTTGGGATTTCCTCGATGTGGCGTTGCCACACCGTCGTCATCCCGCCTTGAATCCAG
>REDX01000261.1 GCA_007695355.1 Planctomycetota bacterium | reverse complement strand
CTTAGCTGACAGAACCGTTCACCTCGAATAATGGAGAATCCCATGCCCTGCGCCCTCGTAACCGGTTCTTCCCGCGGCATTGGCCGCGGTATCGCGATTTCCCTCGGCCGTGAAGGCTGGCAGGTCGTCGTCAATTACGCGGGCAATCGCGAGGCCGCAGAGGATACCTGCGAAGCCGTACGCCAGGCCGGGGGCCAAGCATTGGCCGTTCAGGGCGACGTCGCCAAGGCCGAAGATCGCGCCCACCTCTTGGCCGAAACCATTACCTGGGCCGGGGCCATTGATTTGCTGGTGAATAATGCCGGAATCGCACCCAGTGTCCGCGCTGATATTCTGGATGCCGGAGAGGAAAGTTTTGATCGCCTGATCACCGTGAATCTCAAAGGCCCCTACTTCCTTACCCAAGCCGTGGCCAAGCAGATGATGAGCCAAAAAGCCAAGGGACAGATTATTAACGTCTCGTCCATTAGCGCCTATGCAGCCTCTACCAATCGTGGTGATTACTGCATTAGCAAGGCAGGCATCGGCATGATGACCGCCCTCTATGCCGCCCGTCTCGCTGATGAAGGCATCAGGGTTTACGAAATCCGTCCCGGAGTGATCGCCACCGATATGACCGGAGCCGTGAAAGACAAATACGATAAGCTGATTAGCGAGGGTCTCAGCCCGATTAAGCGCTGGGGTATGCCCGAAGACATAGGCCGCTGCGTAGTAGCCATTGCACGGGGCGATCTCCCCTTCTCCACCGGTGAAGTGATCAATGTCGACGGCGGATTCCACCTGAAGACCCTCTGAGAAGCGCCATACCTAAAGACCGATCGCTGGCATGTGCTTCACTGGCGTACATCCTTGCCGATGTCGGGGCTTCCTACCTTGCCCATATGCCATAATGCCCCTAGGCTGAAGGTATGGCATTAAGCTCTGAGGCTAGCGGACAACACAGTTGCGATCGCTGCGGCGCGCCAGTCACCGAACATGACCTACGGCAAGGCTTGGCGGTGCGCATTGCCCGCGAGATCGTCTGCCCCATTTGTGTCGATGCCCTACCCGGCGATGCCCTGCTCAAAATCAATCAACTGCGCGCCCTGCGCGGCATGGATTCCAATACCTACCAAGTCCCAAGCCGCGAACACCCCGAAAAGCAGTTTTTCACCTTTAGCACCACGGCCAATCTCCTCCGCCATCGCCATGCCCTAAAAGAACATGGCAGTTTTAAGGCTCCGCCGCTTCCTGATCGTAAGCGCACCGTCTCTCATCGCCATGAGGCCAGCCAAGCCGCTAACCAAGCGAAGCTCAATACCCAACGCGAGCGTCTACTGAGGTTCTGGCCCATGGTGGCGGCCGGCGCCATTTTCCTTGTTCTGTCCATTGCCTGGATGTCGGCTCGCCAGGGGCGTGGCACAGACAGCCTTGAGCGCAGCGTCGAAGTCGATCCTTTGGCTAAGGCAGAGGCCCTACGACAAGAATTTCTGCAACATCCCGATCCCAGCGCTGCCTGGGAGCAGGCGCGACAGACACGTTTATTTGCAAGCGAGGATCCTTTATTCGATATCCTGGCCGAATCCATCCGCATTCAGAAAGCCGATGATCTAGATCAAGCGGCCTTGGCCCTCGAACAATTTGCCCTAGGTCGGGCCCGGGAGCACTTGGCTCGCACCCCCCTGCCGATTGACCGCCGCTTGGTGAGCCTGCGAGAGCAGGAACAACGCCTTCAACAGCGACTCCATGATTTTGAAAATCCGCCGCCGACACCGCCACCTGAGCGGGTGGCCACACCATCTATCTCCCCGGACAATGACAGAGGCAGGCCTGCTGAAATACCGAGCCCAAACGACGGCCCTGGCGAAATAGCCGACCCCGAGCCCACTCCTACGGCTCAGCTGGCTATGATCCCTGAACCCACACAGGCGACAGCGGGGGATAGCGCAGGGACAGAAGCCAGCGCGCAAGCAAACAAGCCAGCCTGGAATCCCGCCGAAGGGACCGTCCTACAGTCCCGCATTATTGAAATGGTTTCCACCAGCCCCGATCCCCAGGCTTGGCACCGCATGGGTGACAGTGAGAATCTGCGCATGGAGAGCGCGCCGGCGGTTCTGCGACGCAGTCTCAGCCTGGAAGCGGGGACTTGGACGATATGGATACGCGGCCACTGCAATGATGAAAACAGTTTGATATTAGGGAGCCTAGGCGAACAACGGCTGCGCCTGGGAGAGGACCGCCCCCATACTACCCAATACCAATGGTTCCGTCTCGATAATGAGGTTGAGCTAAGCGAAGCGGCAGAGCTCGAGCTTTTTCTCAGTTTCAACATTATGGATCCCAATAGCCGCTGGTTCTTAGATCGCATAGCCATCGCCGATGCTCGCTTTGCCAGCGCCGATGACTTCTCAAGCGCAAACCCCGGAAGTATTACCTGGTTGCGCCCACCCCCGGCGCAGCGGCGGGCCCAGCCGCAGCAGGAAACACGGATTTTTGAGCACCCCGGGGATAACGATGCCTGGGAGCCGATTCCCCACTGGGACCAACAATACCTGAGTAATCAGGGCACGACATCGCCCATCCATCGCATCGTTGCCTCTCTGCCCTATCAAGTGGGGCCCATACTCGCCCAAAGCATCAGCGCCATTCAACTGCCGCGCAATCGCTTTGGCCGCTGGCAGGCGGTGGGAAATGGGCAATTCATCGGCATGGGCATACACGCGCGAAATCTCAGCCAGGGCTCGGTACAACTCTTAGTCAATCCCAATCGCCTCGGGGGACGGGAGTTAGAACTCCTGCTCTTTGACCATCGCGATATCCCGGCCCCCGTGCGCCTGCGTAGCGAGCTAAATCCAGAGCAGGGCCAAGCCTGGCAGCTCCTGCGCTTTGATATCCCAGAATCCTGGGCCGACACCAGCGCCCAGTTGGCAACCGAATACCCTGACGGCCTTCCAACCCACCTCCGGGTTTTTGATCCCCGGCGAATCACTCGTCTGGCCATCCTCGATCCCCAGCGCACCAATACCTTCCGCCTCTACGCCGCCGCCGTCCATATTAACGAAGACCCCAAGGCTGAAATAGCTCTACCGCTGCCGCCCCGCGCCCTCATCCGCGCCCAGGTACCGCTGGTTCGAGAATTGCGCCGCCGCGAGATCAATCCCGACCTAGTGCGGGTGCTCTATCCTGCCCATTTCCGCACGGACTGGCAGAGCGATCTGCGCGCTGGCCTTGAAGCCATGCTGGGCATTGACCGCCTGCCCAATGGCGCGGTGGCCCAGCTGCAAATGCACAACAATGCGCTTAATGAGGAATTCGTTAAGGAATATTTGCGGGAATCCCAGCATCATGTGGTGGTGGTAATTACCGCCGGCATTGAATTCCAAACGGGCCTCGACCGTGGCCAAGCCCTATATAATTTTTGGCTGACCATGATGCGGGAGGCCGAACGTTCGAATTTCCTGCCGGTGGTAGTCCTGGGCCCCAGCCGAGTCAATGAACACCAGCGCCCCGAGGCCGACGCCCTCTGGGATGATCTACTTAAACTCATCGAGCGCGACGGCACCTTCGCCCGCATTCCGGTGCTTGATCTGCGCCCAGCCCGCTCTATCCACAGCCATCGCTGGGCACCGGGTGGCCGGCAGATGTCCTTAGATCTTCTGCTGGGCGGCTACAACGAACTGCGACTGCGCATCCACAGCCTGCTTCGGCGCTAGCGAAAATAAAAGAAGCCACTGACGAAAAACGCCAGTGGCTTGATTGTGAAATGCACCGCGAAGAACGCGGATCAGGCCATTTTAATGCTACGGACCTTGGGCAGATTGGTAACGCCCTGTTCGCGGCTCCAACGGTTTTCGGCCTTGAGGCGTTCGATACGCTCGGCGCGGCTCAGAACATTGCGGTGCTTGGCCATGCCGGAACCGCTAGAAAAGCTGGAATGGGTGCTCATCGAAATCTCCACGCAATGCACAAATGATGGGGCCACTCGGCAAACCTGCCAAATAGCATTGAGAAGGCGGCAAAATAACGCGCAAAATCCCTTTGCAAGTCAGATTCACTGACGAACAAGGGAGCGACCCTGGTTGGACTCGAACCAACGACCTGCAGTTTAGGAAACTGCTGCTCTATCCGCTGAGCTACAGGGCCCGGTCATTCTGGGGTGGGTTATGACCGGGCCCAAACAGGCGTCAACCCTCCTTAGACCTAGGAGCGGCGGGCTAGGTCACGTTCCTTGCCAAGGTCGCTATCTAGGACTCGCTTGAGCTTTTCGACGGCACCAAGTACCGCAAGACGGGGGTTCTTCCCGTTATTGGTAGCGGCATTGGGCGCCTTGCCTTCGCGGCGAATCTCCACCACCGCCCGGATATCATCTTCACCAGCCTTAGGACCATTAATGTCGGAGACGTGAATTTCGACTCGAGTAATGATCTCTGCATAACGGGCGAGTACTTTCTCCACATCGGGACGAATGCTGGCAAAAAGACTGTCTCGGCCCTGAATACTCGAATCGGTATTAAATTGGATCTGCACGGTGCCTCCTTGGTGCTGGCAGGTGTTGCTAACATAAGCCCATGACGTCACGGACAGGTTGAAGCTTACAGATTCTGAGCATGAAACAACTCGTCAGAGCGACAGAAGGCCATGAATGAAACAGTTCATTTTGATTCATTTATAATTTATATAATATCGTTTTGACATAATTATATTGGCATGGCTCACGCTGTATGGCCATAGACCAAGGATACGAAAAGGAGTTACCATGAATCCCGAACAGCTTTCTGCCGCCACCCGCCGTGTTATGCTGGCCGCCCAAACCCTGGCCGCCCGCTTTCAGCATGCCCAATTGCGCCCGGCCCACTGTGCGGTGGCGCTGAGCGAAGACGAGGGTGGACTCTTAAAGCGCCTGGCCGAAAAGGCCGGCGCCGACGCCCAGGCCCTGCATGCAGAGCTTAGCCGCTGCTTGGCGACGATTCCGGTACAGGATCCCCCACCCGCCCAAATCACCCCCGATGGGGCTCTGATGCGGGTCCTGAGCGCCGCCGACAAGCAGCAGCGGGCCCGGGGCGATAGCCACCTCACCTTGGATTCTCTACTGCGCGCCCTCGCCGATGATGGCACGGTGGGGCCGATTTTGGCCCGCCACGGTCTGGATGCCAAGCACTTGGATGCGGCCATTGGCAGCCTGCGCCAGGGCCGCAGCGTCAATTCAGACCAGGGTGAGGACTCCTTCGAGGCCCTCGCCAAGTATGCCATCAATGTGGTGGAGCAGGCCCGCGCCGGCAAGCTGGATCCGGTCATTGGCCGCGATGAAGAAATCCGCCGGGTCATCCGCGTGCTCTCCCGCCGCAGCAAAAATAACCCGGTGCTCATTGGCGAACCCGGCGTTGGCAAGACCGCCATCGTCGAGGGTTTGGCCAGCCGCATTGTCCGCGGCGATGTGCCCGAGGGCCTGCGTGAATGCCAGGTCTGGAGCCTGGACATGGGCGCCCTGGTGGCCGGGGCCTCGTACCGCGGCCAATTCGAAGAGCGACTAAAGTCGGTGCTCAATGAAGTGCAGCAGGCCGCCGGAGCAATAATTCTCTTTATCGACGAAATTCACCTAGTACTGGGCGCCGGCAAAACCGATGGCGCCATGGATGCAGCCAATCTGCTCAAGCCGATGCTGGCCCGGTGCGAACTACGCTGCATTGGCGCGACCACCTTAAGCGAATACCGCCAACACGTGGAGAAAGACCCGGCCTTTGAGCGCCGCTTTCAGCAGGTGCTGGTGGCCGAGCCCAGCGTCAGCGACACCATCTCGATTCTGCGCGGCCTCAAAGAGCGCTACGAGGTGCACCACGGGGTACGCATAAGCGATGCCGCCCTGGTTGCCGCCTCAGAGCTGTCCAGCCGCTATATCCAAGGGCGTTTCTTACCCGATAAGGCCATCGATTTAGTGGATGAAGCCTGCGCCCATGCCCGGGTATCCCTCGATTCACAGCCAGAAGTCATCGACAACCTCGAGCGCCGCCGCATGCAGCTGGAAGTGGAGGCCACCGCCCTCGATAAGGAAGAAGACGAAGCCAGCCGCAAGCGCCTGCATAAGGTGCGCTCGGAATTGGCGGATATTCAGGACGAATTAGCCTCCCTGCGCAGCCAGTATTTGGCAGAGAAAGAGCGCGTCGACGAACAACGGCGCTGCCAGCAAGAATTGGATGCGGCGCGCCAGGAAATGGCCAGCGCCGAGCGCCGCTACGATCTCGGCAAAGTGGCCGAGTTGCGCTACGGCCGCATCCCCGAATTAGAGCAGCGCCTGGCCACCATGGGCTCGGAGCACGATGAATCCCAGCGCCTGCTCTCCGAGCGAGTGGGCCCCGAGGCCATCGCCACCATTGTCAGCCGCTGGACCGGGATCCCGGTCAATCGCCTCTCCAGCGATGAAACCCAGCGCCTGCTGGCCCTGGGTAGTCGCCTCGGCAATCGGGTGGTGGGACAGGACGAAGCGGTGCAGGCGGTGGCCGATGCCATCCTCCGCAGCCGCTCCGGCCTTGCCCCGGCTGGTCGGCCCCAGGGCAGCTTTTTATTCCTTGGGCCCAGCGGCGTCGGCAAAACCGAATTGGCCAAAGCCCTGGCCGGCGAGCTTTTCGATAATGAGCGGCAACTCCTGCGCATCGACATGTCCGAATACATGGAAGGCCACAGCGTTGCCCGCCTCATCGGCGCCCCCCCTGGCTATATCGGCCACGAGGAGGGCGGCCAGCTCACCGAAGCGGTGCGCCGCCGGCCGTACACCGTCATCCTCTTCGATGAAATCGAAAAGGCCCACCCCCAGGTGCTCAATATTCTCCTGCAGGTCCTCGACGACGGCCGCCTCACCGATAGCAAGGGGCGCCACGTCGACTTCAGCAATGCGGTGATTATTCTCACCTCCAATATTGGCGCCGCCACCCTGCTCTCAGGAGTGAGCGGCGGCGGTGAACTGCTGCCCGGCACCCGCGAGGCCGTGCTCGCAGAACTGCGCACCCAACTGCGGCCGGAATTCCTCAATCGCCTCGACGATATCGTGGTCTTCAACCCCCTCACCCGCGAGCACCTGCGCAGCATTGTGCAGATGCAGGTCCAGCGCCTGGCTGCCCCCCTGCACGAGCGCGGCATCGAACTGCAACTCACACCCGCAGCGGTGGATCAGCTTCTGGCCCAGGCCTGGGATCCGCACTACGGCGCCCGTCCCCTGCGCCGCCACCTGGAAAAGCGCATCGGCACCGCCATCTCCCGCCAACTCCTGGCCGCCCAGGTCAGCAATGGCGACACCCTCTGGGTAGAAGCCGCCGACGGCGACTACCGCATCGAAGTCCGAGCGGCCAGCCAAGCCCCAAGCGAAGCGGTGGCGAAGGGGTAGCTCGTCGCCTCGGAACGCTGAGTTAAGCCCCCCCTGGGAGCCTGTAACGGATAGAGGGCTGGCCATGCTGATGATAGACATAAGCTAGTTCGATGCAGACCAATAAAGCCCTTCGATTCTATGATCTAAGCCAGACGCTGCTGCTCCCCCCTAACCTAAGCGACTAGCTTCCCGAAGACCACTTGGCTCGCTTTGTCGCGGATACCATCGCGTCCGGATTCTCTTCCTAGAACAGAGAAACGTCAGCGAAACCTGTCGACGCACACGGCACTCACCCCAAGCAGTGAACTGCTATATCAACAATTTTAAGTAAATCCTCACCTGCAAAAGCAAAGGACTCACCACGCAGGAAACGGCGATCGCGACCAAACTCAGCAAACCCCTTATTGAAGAGTACACCGACTCTTTGACGAATATGCGGTTACGGATAGCAGGATTGCAGCCCTCTTGAAAGAAGGACAATCACCATCAAGCAATACTTACCAGAGTCAGGCGTGTGGCCTGATAGGACAGGTGACCTCATTCCGTGAGTTTATAGAGGCACCCTTATGGCTTCACGCATGACTCAACCGCCCCCATCGTCGAGGATGAAACCAGCAGCGCTCCCCCTTGGGCGCCCTTAGTCATCTTCAATTTGCTGCTCATTGCCGCCGGGAAGATCGAGGCTGGCCGATCCGTCGTGCTTATCCGCGCGCTTGCGCAGATAACGCACCAACTCCCGCAGATTATTGGCAATGGCGCCGCTATTATCGAGGTGGCGGCCCAGGGCCTGCAGGGCAGGCTGCAGGCTGTTTTCGATTACCTCAATGTGATGGCGGTAAAGGTTTGCGTAGTACTTGGGCAGGGTATTGACCACCTGGATCGGCTGATTGCGCTCTGCCTCCACCGCCTGGGCCAATTGGCCGATGGCCGAGGCGAGGGCGGCGCTGGCATCGCTGGCCGCCGGGGCATCGCTGGCAGCGCGGGAGCTCGCCAAGACCTCGCCCAAGCGTTCCAGGGCCGGCACCAAGGGGTGGCCCTCGCTGCTGCGTTCCTGGCCGCGCGCTAAGGCCCCGCCAATATCGCCGAGATGTTCATTGACCTTGACCAATTGCAGCAAGGCCCGCTGCATCGGATCGTCCTCAGAGCCGGAGAGTTCCTGCTGGCGGGCAAAGGTGCGCTTAATCGCAGCCCAGCGCTCGGCCTGTTCGGCATCGAGGCGGCCGGTGATCTCATAGAGTTTCAGCAGATTGGATTCAGCGCCGGTGGTAAGGGTTTGGGCCTCGCCGCGGTAGTGGTCGATAATTAGCTCTTCCAGCTCCGCATCGTTCATGACCGCCACCACCTTCTCGGCCAATTTCGCCATATTGCGGTAGGAACCCTGCAATTTAAAGGCGGGCTCGGTGCGATACTCATCCGCCATGCTGGCGGAATGAATATAGGCCATATTGACTTTGAGCAGTACCTGCTGAACCCGGGTGAGCTTACGCAGTACCTGGCAGATTTCCTCTAATTCTAAACCGGAATAGGGATGTTCTAATTCCGAGCGCAGTTCGTCTTCGCCCTGGCTGATGCGCAGCAGACGATAGAAATCGGCCTGGGAGCGCGAGGCAATGGGGGCCAGCACCGGACCTATTGATGATCAACTGCTCGCTTCCGTTACCGATGCGACGACCCGACTCGACGG
>REDX01000215.1 GCA_007695355.1 Planctomycetota bacterium | reverse complement strand
GTGTTTGGATTATGCTCATAAGAGCCGATTCCGGCCCTGAAAAGCATGTCAAGTCATTTTTACATCATGGCTTACGTCGTTCCCTAAAGTGAACAACATTGCCCATAGGACGGGGGGGGGGCGGCAGCCCAATGGCATTAAGCGTTTTAAGCCCCAACGGGCAATACCACTGAAGCTGAGGGCTCCTTGAAGGGGTTGCTGGGTGGCGCTCTGCAGGGTCAGAACCCCGTGCCAGGTCGTGCACGACGGCTTCTAAGGCCACGGATGGGGAGAAGATATCCGCCAGTAGAGTAGCCCCGGCGAAGCTCATGCCCCGCCGGGGCCCTCGTCAAACCGGACGTGCAGATTTCCCGCATCCGGCTTTCCCACAAAATTCACGTGCGCGCTTGCTAGACCGGGGCGCCAATGCGGATCAGCCCGAGATTCTCATGCAGGTGCTGGTACCACGACACCCCCTGCGGTGGACGGTAGGGGCGTTGGCTCCGGCGTTTCAAGTGTTGTTGGAGGCGGATCAGGGCGTGGCGGTCAATCTTGCGTAAGGCTGAGCTAGCATATCCATAACGGAAGTAGCCTGCCCAGCCACGAAGGCGACTGTTCACATCCTGAACCAGATCAATGGTTGGTCGAAAGCACATCTTGGGCCCCGTGATGGTGGTCAGCCGTCGCTGGAAGCGTATCACCGCCTTGGCACTGGGCGTGATGACGGTGAAGCGTCCAGCATGGAGCCGGCTCGGTGCCCGGCGGACAGTGAAGCCAAGAAAATCAACTGCCGTGCGGCCTTCTTCCAGCTGCACGACATGCGTCTTTTCCTGGTTGAGATGCAGGCGCATACGCCCCAAAACATCATCAACCAAAGTGGCAAACCTTTCAAACGCTTAATGCCATTGGGCGGCAGCCCCCCAACGACCGACCGCGGGGAGATGGCCGGATATAATCGTGAAGCGATCCGGCCATAGGTGCGGAGCACCGGCTCCCCGACCGAGGCCGCGGGGGAGCCCGAGGGGGCTTGCCCCCTCGAAACAAAAAAACCGACCCAGGGAAACCCCAGATCGGCTTTCTCAAACTGCGTCAGAGTTGTTGGGCATAAGCCCCATTACGTGGGCAGCGTGGCTGAAAATCAAAATAGATCTCAGATAAGTGTTCCCCGGCGCCCCGCAATGTTCAGCTCTGTGGCAGTCTGATAGGCGCCATGCTTGCAAACCCCGTAAGAGCACAACCAAAATCCCCGCGAAGCCGCACAGGCTGGGTGAGCAGGCCTTGCTTTTATGCCAAGACGCCCTTGGTTGACGGGGTGTCATTGCCGGTGATCCGGATGGCTTGGCGCAGGGCACGGGCAAAGGCTTTGAATGCAGCTTCTACGACGTGATGCGTATTACGCCCTGCAAGTTGATGTAGATGGATACAGCAGCGGGCATTATCGGCAAGGGCACCGAAAAATTCGGGCACCAATTCAGTGGCCCAACTGCCAAGCATGGCGGCGGCGGGCTGCAACTCATAGACAAGGTAAGGGCGCCCAGAGAGGTCTATGGTGGCACTCACCAAGGCTTCGTCCAAGGGGACTACCAAATGCCCAAAGCGTTCTACGCCAATGCGCTCACCCAGGGCCTGGCGTAGGGCTTGACCTAATACAATACCGACGTCCTCCGTGGTATGATGGCCATCGACGTGGAGATCGCCTTCGGCGTGCAATTGCAAGCTGGTGCCGGAGTGTTTAACCAGGGCTTCGAGCATGTGATCGAAAAATCCGATGCCGGTGCTAATGGTGCTTTCACCGCCCCCGTCAAGGTTCCAGGTGGCTTCGATGCGGGTCTCTTTGGTGGCCCGGGAAATGGTAGCGCTGCGTTGACTCATGCCTGCACGGTAGCTGTCTGCCGCGGCCCTACAAGCATCCAGCCTGTGGCCTTGTGGTGCCCTCGCCAAGCGCCATAATAGGCGGCTATGTGCACAGCGATCTTTGTGAGCTTCGCCTTGGCGATATGCGAGGCTGAAAAATATGCCCGGTGAAAGCAGCAGCGGGTGGCGGCGCGCCAGCAGCGTCCCTGATTCCCAGCGGGTGCTGCTGGGCAGCGGGCCCTTAGCCGCCCTCATTGCCCCGCGTCGGGCTTCGCTGGTGGTGTGGCGGCCCTTGCTGGCGGTTCTCGGCGGCATCTGCTGCACCCTTGCTGCCGCTGGTTTGGGTCGCACTTTAGATTGGTCTGCACAGGAACAAACCCTGTGTGCTCTCCTTGCCAGCGCCTGCCTGATTGCGCCCGCCACCTGGCTGGAATATCGCCCCCGCTGCCTTATCGGTTTGCTACCAGCCTTGAGCTTACTAGAGCCAATGTCCGGCCTCTGGGGCATGTCGCTTCTGTGGCTGGTCAGCCTTGGCGCTGCCTGGTGGCTGCGCCATCGTGAATTACAGGTCGTGCCCGCGGGACTTAAGCAACGGCAACTGGCTAAGCAACTTGAGCGTTACCCCCTCCTTCACCATGCCTGCCTAGAGTTGGCTACCTCCCGCGACGCTGACGATGTGGCTAGAATCGTTGCCAAACAGGCCATGCGCTTGGGCATTGGCGCTCTTGGTGCGGGAGTGTGGCTAGATCGTCCCCCAGCTGGTCTTGACCTGCGCGCGGTTGAGGGCCTGGGCCCCATCCATGGTGGTGATAGCGAGGAGAATCGCCGCTTCGCCAGCACCGAAGGCCGGCCACTGATTCGCCGCTACGGCGCTCAACTACGCTGCTGGCTCTCGCTTTCTGATCGCCCATCAAGCTCGCAGGCGGGGGGCGTTTTAGAGGTTAGCTCAGCCCAGGACGCCAGCGTTGATGATTATAATATTGAGCTCTTATCCGCCCTGGCGCGGATGGGTGGCATTGCCATGGGCACCGTGAAACTGATTGACCAAACCCGAGCCCTGGCCCTGCGCGACGATCTCACCGATCTTCTTGGTCAACAAGAATTCCGCCGACGTGCTGGCGAATTGATTGCCCATGCCATGCGCCAAGACCATCGTAGCTGCCTTATCCTCTGCGACCTTGATCATCTCAAGGCCTATAATGATACCTGGGGCCATTTAAGCGGCGATCAGGCTTTGCAGGCAGTCGCGCGCACCCTGCGCAATGCCTGCCCACCGGGAGGCCTATTAGGGCGCTGGGGCGGCGAAGAATTCGTTATGCTGATAACCGGAAGCGACTTAAAAGCAGCAGAAAACTTGGCTGAGCATGTCCGCGAAGGTATTAGCGGCACCGTCCTTGATGGTGCCGATGCAGCGCGCCGGGTCACCGCTAGCCTGGGGCTTGCCGAACATATTACCGGCGAGCCATTCGACACCCTCCTTGCTCGGGCGGATGCGGCCTGCTATCGCGCCAAGGAAACTGGACGCAACCGGGTCATTGTCGCCGCCACGCCAGAGCCGGCACCAGAGGAGAGGGCGCCATGAATACCGGGCAGTTCCTCGTTATATCCCAGATTGGCCGGCGGATACTTCCTCTATTGGGACTCTTGGCCTTCGCCGCCGGCTTAGGATTGGCGCTGCTCATGCTGTGGTGGGTACCTCTGGCCATGGGTGGTGCCCTACTGGCGGCCTGCCTGGCCGCTACCCCCAGCGCCGAAGACCATCTCTCCCACGCCCTGCGTCGACGCCCCGACCTGAGTCGACTCGATCGTTTAGCCGCTGAAGCGGATTTGCAAAGTAGCGTCTTCGACGTCGCCACCGCCCTGGTAGCTTGTGTGCGGGTTGACGAATGCAGTCGGCATTTCGCCGCCGCCCTACGAACATATTGGCGATTCAGCCGCTGCGAATGTTGGATCTGGGAACGCGGCGGCTGGTGGCGACTGGGCAGCGATGGCCGTTTCGAACAACCCACTGCCAGCGGCGTCGATTCCAGCCTCATCGAACCGCCCCACCTCCAGGGACCGGTGCTTTTGCCTAGCAGCGAAGCCGGCCACCTAATCCTTGACCTTTCGCCTGGGGTAGCCGGGCAGGCAGTGCTGATACTTTTTGATGCCCACCCCCAGCCGACTTTACAAGGACATCAGCCTCGGGATATCCTTGCCCTTGCCGAAGTACTACGGGCTCAATTGGCATTAGCCTTGCGCCGTGCCATGCTACACCGCGAACTCGAAGGTTTGGCGCGGATTGATCCATTAACCAGTACCGATCGCCGTTGGTACGGCGAGCGCCGCCTCGGGGAACTTCTCCACGAAGAAGCGCTGGTCCTGGCGATGGCGGACATTGATGATTTCAAGCTGGTGAACGATAGCTTTGGGCATTTGGTTGGCGATCAGGTACTTGCCCAGGTAGGCCTTGCCATCCGCCGCCACCTGCGGCCCCACGATCTCGTTTTTCGCTACGGAGGCGAAGAATTTGTGATCGCCATCCGCGGTGTCGACCCCGCAAGCGGGGCCAACGCCCTGCGCCGGGTAGTCGCGGCAGTCGCCGAGTTACCACCGGCAGGGCCGCGCGTCACTCTCTCCATCGGCATGACTGTAACCACCATTGGCGAATCGCCGGAGTCGGCAATGGCCCGGGCCGATAGCGCTTGCTATGCCGCCAAACGCTCTGGCCGTAATCGCTTGGTGGTAGCCGAGAATCAGGATGATTCAGGGGCATAAAGCCGGCCATCGAGATGGCAGGCGCGCAGCTGACCAAGCACATCGCCATCGAGGCGCGGATCCTTGCCCAAGCGATCGATCAATTGCACCGCATCTGCTTCTGGGCTGGCGCGCAGGCCGTCTTCAAAAGCCGATGCAACCAGGATAACCCGCTCCTCCACATCCCCCTCACTGGTGGGCCCGGTTTGGCCCTGCCGGTATTCATGGGTGCGGTGGATGAGTGGCGTGAAAAGACAGAAATCCTCTATCGCATCCAAATGGGCCAGCAGGTTCTGCTGGGTTGCCGGTGGCCCTCCAATAACACCAATGTGATGCAGTAAACCAGCGAAGCGCAGGCGATCGAGGCTATCGCTAGAGAGCTGCAGGGCTTGACCGATGGCCACCGCAGCCCGGGCGCAGCGCTCGCCTGATCCAAGACAATCGGCACGCAACTCTTGGATTTTGACCATTGCTAAAATGGCTCGCCACAGCACCTGGCGCTGATGCCGCAAATGATCCAGCGACTGAAAAGCCAGCCCCAACTGCACCGCCGCCGCAGAAACCATTTCCAAATCCCGCTGCGAAAAGGCATCAGAACCCGGGGACCGCGCCATATACAAAACGCCGCGCGTTTGACCGGCAATGGATAGGGGCACACAAATCACGGAACCGATGCCCTTGAGCACCGCCGAATCTTTGCGATTGAGACGCTCGTCCTCTTGGGCATTAGCGGTGAGAATAGCGCGATTTTCCATCATTACGCGACGAATCAACGTACGCGTCACCACGGGATTGGTGCGAGTATCGTCAGCGGCCAAAGTATGGGGGGTTAATTTGCCACTCCGCCGATCGCGCATGAAAATGATCACGCACTGCGCAGGCATGGTGCTGACGAGATAATTACATACCCGAAGCGGCAAGGTGCTATCCATGCCGTTGGCCACCATCTTACCAATATGATAAAGCATTTGCAGGGTACGCGCGTCGTCTGAGGCACGCAAATCACCCTCGCCCTGATCTTCAATATCGGACAGATCATCGACGCGAAACTCAAGGGTATTGGACAAAAGACTCATATCGTCAGACCACTTCAGGCGATCGTCAGAGTCCTGATCGCCCACCGCAACCCCGGTCTCATAAACGAGCTCAACGCTGCCGATGCGAATAACATCGCCCTCGCGCAAAAGCTCTTCGTCTTCAAGGGGCTCGCTATTGACGTAGGTACCGTTCTTGCTTTCGAGATCACGCACAAACCACATGCCACCCACCGGGAACACCTCGCAGTGAAAGCGCGAGGCCGAGCGGTCGAGGATTTGAATCGATGCTTCGACGTCGCGGCCAATGGTCACCGCCTCGCCGACCAGGGTTTTTTCGCGACCACTGTAAGGGCCGTTACGGATACGGAGTTTGTTAGCTACAGACATGGTGGGGATGAATTCCAGAATACGGTGAAGGTCTCAGTATGAGCGGGGCAACAGGCTTGGCCACCCTGGATAATTGCCCCATCAAAGGGGTGACTCAGATGCCCCGACGAGCCTGGCGCAGGGCCTGGGCGCGCGCAGCCGCGCGCTCGCGCAGGGGTGAGGCGGCAACCAAAGCCAATAATTCCCAGGTCACAGGGAGTCGACGGCCGCGACGAACAAGTTCATGAGCTAAGGCCTGCGCCTGTGCTTGATCGCCCTGGAGATAAGCTTGGGCAATGCGACCATGGTAATCACGCAGAAGATCATCAGCGAGGGGGGTATCGGCCTCCCAAAACCACCACACTACCCCTCCGACGAGGCCTGCGCCCAACCACAGCAATAAAGCCAGCAGGCGCAATTGAGCCACCCCATCAGGCGTCATTAGCAAAGGGGCCACCAGCAGCAAACCAAGGGCGAAAATCCATATCAGCAATAGACCACAGCCCAGCATTAAGCGGTCGCGCAGCAGCAAGCCACTGCCGGGAACCAGAATGTTAATGGCCGGAATGGGGGACATGGATCTCCAGGGGGACAGGGACGCGCCAACCGCTAATTCAAATCTAGCCGCCGGTTGCCCAGTGACAACCTCAGCCGTTTCCCGGGAGCAAAGAGCAAAACGAGGGACTCTTGGCAAAAAGCCATGGACAAGGACCGCGGAATTGGCTTCACAGGCAGCGTTGCCCGTCAATAGCCAAAGGCTCCCTAGCGACGTTGGCGATCGCGGGGATCCAAGGGGGAGATGTGGGGGTCACCGGTGTGGTAGCGATTGAAAGCCGCCTCAAGCAGCGGGCCAAAGCTGCCCCAAAGGTTGCGCGGACTATGCCCGGTGGCGAGAATGCGCTGTATCCGGCGGGCGCGGTGCGCCAAACCTGGCTGATCAAACCACAATACGCTACCATCCATAAATACCACCAGGGTGCCAGCCTGCTGATGCACTTCCGGATCGTCTACCGCCCACACCGCCTGCGGCTGTCGCGGCTGCCCGGGCCACAGAGCTATCGCCCCGAGCGGTAAGATGGGCTCATCACCATGGGTCCAAAGACGATGGGCCTGGCGCAGCTGCTGCTGCCGCCCTTGACGAATCCGCTGCTGGGCCAATTCCTGCCGTAACGCCGAAAACCAAGCAAATTGGAGCAGACCGGGCAGGGGCTCAAACCACTGCCAATCCATGGATTGATGCTGCCCATGGCGCAACTGAAGAAGACTCCATGGCTGCTCCTTAGCCACGGCTTCGACCGCCGCCAGGGCCGGAGAAGCAGAAACGCTCAAGGGCTGAAAGCTAGGCATGTGCCCAGGAGACTCATCGTCAACCAAATTGCGGATCTCACCCAGCAGATGCTGCGCACCAAGATAACTCAGACGATGATTCATTGCTAAGGCCAAAACGGTATTATCTGCCAGCCGGTATCCAGACCAATCGGCCGCCGACGGCAGACTATAGCCGCTGAGATGAGCCAGCACCACTTGATCTTGGGACCACCACCACCAATCCCCCTGGCGACGCATATACCATGGTCGTGACAAGCCTGTCCGACTGGCCACCGGATACGCCAGGGCAGTTTGCTGAGAGGCCAGAGCAAAACCCAATATCGTCGCCACTGCCTCGGCGCTTGCCTGGTGATCCAGGCCCAGACTTACACCCCAGCCCTGGGGCTGGATCGAGAGACTCAAAAAAAAGCTTCCTTGAACGTCGCGCAAAGCCTGTGCGAGGGCCGGATCAAGGGCGTCTTGTAGCAGCCAATCAAGGGCTGCAAACAGCTCCGCCCGCAGGACCCCTTCGGCCTCAAGGCCCAGCAGCAAAGCAAGGGCTTGATTCTGCGGCAGTGCTGGCATGTGACGGAGATCAAGCGGACGCAAGCCAGCACCTAAGCCCCGCAGTTGGCCTTCGGCCCAAAGTCCGGAGGTTTCCCGTGGGTCACCACCCTGGCGGCGGTGGAGATTGCCCTGTAAGGACAAGCGCTGTCCCCCAGGGCCACGTCCGGAGGCGGCTATCTGCAGCCCCTGAGAGGCCTGAGGCCAACCTTCAGCGCCGGCAAAAGCAGCCTCTCCGCTCCCCGACCAAGCACGGATAAGCCCCTGGCCACGGCGCTCAAACCACCAGCCATCAGCTAGCCAGCGGGCCCCCTGAGCCGGATCGTCTTGCTGCCATTGCTGCATGCGCT
The DNA here is from genome assembly GCA_007695355.1 of Planctomycetota bacterium. GTDB lineage: Bacteria > Planctomycetota > UBA11346 > UBA11346 > UBA11346 > REDP01. The sequence goes on along the minus strand of REDX01000215.1, from coordinate 842 downwards.
GGCGAATACGGGCCCAACTGGCGGCGGCGGCGGCCATTGGCAACTGGGCCTGCAACTGCCAATCGCCCCCTTCCCGGCGCAGATCTAAACTCACCAATTCCTGATGCAGGTGATCGCCATCAAGGCCGACGATGTCAAGCAGGCTGGCCAAACGTCGGCGCTCAGCCGCAGGAATAAGAGCCGCCAGACCAGCACCGTGGCTATGGATAAGCGTCGACAGAGACCCTAGTTGCTGCTGACCCTGGGCAACATCGGGAATCTGAACATTCCAAGCATGCCAACGCCAAGTCCCCTCCTCTGCCGCAGCCGCATGGGGAAGGGCGAGCATCGAGAACTGAAGGACGCAGCAAAAAGACCAAATCATCAGCGTGCGCACAACCCCATTATGCCGGCATCGCCAGCCATGGCCAGCTACAGCAGAAGCAGAACAACACGCGCGTATCAAAAAACCTTAGCGAGAAAAAGAAATAAGGGCACCTCCATAAACTCACCCCTGGGAAGGCAGAGCCAATGGCGGAAAGCTAGGGCCTCCCTGGGACTGGCGAACTCCGTTCGATAAAAGAAAACAGCGACCGCGTAAACGGGCTTCCGCCTTTGCGAGGCCTTAGCTTCCCGCCATTGAAGGCAGGGCCCCAGCTTGGCATTGAAAATAAAGGACTTGGGAAGCAAGTCAGCCGTATTTGGTGAGTTTATAGGGGCTCCCATAGGGCAGGCCCCTCCAGAGAGCGCTCCTATTTCCATTCGGCAGTTCCGCAACATAAAGTGGTATCGGGTAGGAGGCCCCCTCGCGGGGGCCGTCCTCCCACACCACCGTACGTACTCATCGTATACGGCGGTTACTG
>REDX01000259.1 GCA_007695355.1 Planctomycetota bacterium | reverse complement strand
TCGCAGGCCGATCAGGAGATCGGCGATCCCGGGGGCGAGCTTTGAGCCGCCCTGGCACCTCAGGACCTCGTGACCGGCGGCAATAGGGCCTCACGGCTCAGCAGCATGTCGAAGTACAGGGTTGCGGTCCAACCATAGTCGTGGAAACATTGATTGTAAGGGCTGGTTTCTGGGGCTAATTTCCCTTTGCGCTTAAGCTGATCGGGAGGGGTGCTGCCATCGGGGTCGTAATATTCAAAGAAGGTGCCGCACCTGTGCTGCCAGCGCTCAATTTCAGCTTTCATGCCACTGCGCAGACGCAGGGCAAGGTCCGCACGGCCGTAGCGCTCGCAGCCTAAGGCCACCAGATACACCATATTCACCCACACCGGCCCCCGCCACATATCAGGCGTATAGCTGGGATCGTTGCGAGCCACTGATGGCAGGGGGAGAGTGGTGCCAAAGGTATCGGGGTTTTCTAGCTGGGAGAACAATTGCTGCGCCTGCTGAGGACTGGCGGCACCGCAGATAAGGGGCAAAAAGCCTGTAACCGCGGCCACCGGGCAGAAGGCTTGGCCCTCCACGTCCCAGTCATAGAAAAATCCACGGGAGTCATCCCAGAGGCGCTGTTGAATGCCGGTATTGATGGATTGGCAACGCTCGTGGGCGCGACTGGCGGCGTCGGCATTGTCCAATTGCTCATGCATTTTCCCTAATAATTCCCATTCTAAGGCCAGGAAGCTGGCGAAGTCCACGGCTTCCATGCGGGTCGCGGTATCAAAGCGACTGGCATTATCCAAACCGCTTTCCCCTGAGCGGCAGTTGGGATTGGCCTCAATGGCCCAGCAGGGCAGGCCGTGGTCACTCAGGCGATTGCGTTCATCCCAAACGAGATAGGCCTCAAGCCGGGGCAGCAGACCACGCAGCCAAGCCGGATCCGGGGCCATGGAGTGGATGCCCCACACTGCCAGGGCCAGAGTGGGCGGTTGCGTATACTGGGCGGAGGTGGTGCCACCGGGATTGACACGAATGGGCACCATGCCATCTGGCTGTTGGCCATCGAACACTGCGGCAATGGCATCGCGGGCCAGTGCGGGATCACAGTGGCGCAGGCCCAGGGCATGGAAGGCGCTATCCCAGAGCCAGCAACCGCGGTGCGGCCAGCGATCAGGAGTGGTCCAGCGCCGCTGAAAAATGCCTTCAGGGGCATAGACCTGCCCCTTCATTTGTCGCACGGCTTTCACTGCCGTGGGGAGGTGGTCGATGCCCAGGCGCTTGATATGGCTGTCAGCCCACAGGCGACGGGCAGCAATGGCCGCATCCAAGTCAGCAGTTATTTTCCCGGCGCGACTATGTTCGCTCACCGCAATCAGCGTGCGCTCACCCTCTTGGCGTACTTTCAGGCGCGGATCACTGCCCTCAATGCGCAGGGGGCCCTCGATCAGCAGATGCCAGGCATCCAGAAAGGCGCCGCGCCAGCTGCCCTCGGCGCTCTCCATAGCAAAGTGATCGCTGGCCAGATCACAGGCGCTTATTGGCTGGCTGCCAAAGTGGAGGGTGAGGGTGGCCGGTAGCATCACCCGTATCTGTGGGCCATCTGCCTGACTATCAGCAGTGGCAATGGTGCGTAGGCAGAGGCCATCGTGGTAGGAGGTGGGGCCATCAACGCCACTAAAGCAGAGCAGCTGACCATGGCCCCAAATACTGATTGGATTGATCTTCATGGGAATCATAATACATAGCAAAGCCTATGGATACAATGATCAGAACGATCTGCGATGTGCCAAATCGGTCGTTTGCAGCAGCCGGCCAGCGCCTCGGTGAAAGCTGGCCCAGCTGGCCAAAGCTACCAGGCTTGGAAACGGTGCTGGCCCACACCCCCTTGAGCGTGGTCTCCGCGGCGCAATGGCGTTGGCGGGAGGGGCATCACATTCCCACCCGCAGCCTGCCCACCAGCAACTTTGCCCTCTATCTTGCAGGTTCGGGTACGGTGTGGCTGGAAGGCCAGCCCAATCCCATTCGCTCGGGAACCCTATTGATTACTCCCCGTGGCTGGAGTCAGCGGGTAGTCCACGATCCGGGGCATCCCTATCAGGCCCTGTCCCTGCACGCTCAGATGTCGGTGTTTGGCGGTGAGCGCGATCTCATCGACACCCTGGGCCTGCCCAGGCGCATCGATTTGCGCACGGGGCAGGATGAGGTGCTGCTGCTGGCCATGCGCTCCCTGGCGCAACTCTCGGCCCAGCGTCCGCCCTTGTGGCGCAGTGCTGCCGATGCCTGGTTGACCAGCATGGTGATGCATCTGCTGCAGCACTACGGTGACGCCGCCCACAATCAGCATCTCCCCACCGACCGCGATATAGCCCGTTTGGCCCCTGCTTTGGCCCACATTGATGCGTGTCTGGTTGACGGTTCCATAGCAGTCTGTGAGTTGGCCGCCATAGTGGGCTTGAGCGAAATCGCTACCCGACGTCTTTTTCTGCGCCTCACCGGACTCAGTCCCAACCGCTATATCCAAAGTCGCCGCATCGCCCGTGCTTGCCAATTACTACGCGATGGTCAGTCCATGACTGCGGTGGCCGCGGCGGTAGGCTGCAGCGATGCCAGTGTGTTTCACCGCCTTTTTAGGCGGCATACCGGCATCACCCCAGGCCGCTGGCTGACTGAGGAGCATTAGATAATTTGCTGTTTTTTTTACTGGGAAAAATAGTCGGGCGCTTCCAGTAACAGTCTGCCTTTGACCTGGGGTAAGAGAAATCCATCGTCCACCTGAGGTAATTCGGATCCATCGGCAACGCGCAGGGTAGCGGCATCCAGGCGCAGTATTTCTCCAGCGAAGGATGAGCGCTCCTCAATCATATCAATGTCCAGGGCCTTGCGCGTAGGGATGTAGTGGATCAAGGTAATCAACAGATCGCTGCCGCGACGGCGCGGAACACAGAGTATCGTGGTTGGCAGGCCGTCCCCCACCAGCGGTGGGCCAGCGAGGCGGCGCAGTGCCGCGACCACACCATCGCGCGCGGCGGTGTTGCCGTGTTGGCGGTATTCGCGGAAGACGGGATCGGCAAAGTAGGCAACCCGTTCCCCCAGGAGCACCGCTGGCGCTGTCTCGGCTTTGGAGCGTGGTGGTGCTTGAAAGTGGGAGCAGTAGGTGAGATCGGTGCGTTGAAAGTAGGGGAGCACCCGGTCCGCGGCAACTTCAAGCTCGCTTCCCTCGGCAATGACGCTGCCGGCTTGGTACAGCACGCGATCACTGCGCGAGAGGGCGGTGCCGAGAACTGGCCGGCTGCGCCAGTAGGTAGGGGTTATGGGAGTCGTGCCAGTGCGTTGCAGCGACAAACCAGGCAGCAGACCCTGGCCGTCGCTGGCAAACCCACTGCGGTCGCTGGCGAGGATGGCACCCCCCGCCTTGGCAAAGTTCTTGAGGAGTGCCAGTAGTGCTGGGGTCGGTTCAACAGAATCGGGTAGGATGACGGCGGTCAGACCATCGAAGGTACTGGCGTCGTCGAGCACGACCGCATCGTAGTGGGCCTCTTCGCACATCTGCACCGCGCCCTCGAGGGACTTGTCCGTAGCGCCGGGATTGGCGGCAGGTGAACCGGGGGCGATTATTCCGACCTGCGGCAGGGCCGTTGAGCCCTCGTAGAAGGCTTCGGCATCGGCCACTTGCGCATAGACCGCGCCGATGAGGTCGTAGGCACCCTCGTCCAGTGTGCCGCGCGGTGGGAGTTGGTCACCGATTGAATTAGCGCCCCCAAGCGCCTGCGAGCGAAAGCATTCATACTCCAGGGCTGCCTGCGGTTTGAGGCCGCCAAAATCCCCCCACATGCGTTGAAAGCGACCAGTCATTCCCAACCACGGCTTGCCCCAGCGGCCAAAGGCGCGGGCCAAACGGGGGAAGTGGTGATAGCCCCAGAAACCCGATGGTAGCGATTCAAGCTCCCAGTGGCTTTGTAAATCGTGACGGCTGCGAACGCCTAATCTGGCATCGGTAAAGAGGGGATTGGGGCTATTGTAGAAAATGCTTGCCTGCGGTGCTAAGCCTTTGATCAGAGCGGTAAAGCGGCGGGAGAAGGACTCCTGGGCAAGAGTATCGAAGCGCACCTGGGTTGCGCGATCAGTGGCTTCCAGGCTGTGAGTCGCACGAAAGCGGCGACTAGCTTCGCTCCAACAGGCATCGCCAGGGAAGAAGACGATGTCGAGAAAAAAGCCATCGACGTCCTTGCCATAGCGGCTGACCAATTCGCGCAAATGGGCTTCGATGTAATCTTGATAGTCGGGATGGAGCCAGTTATTAAACCACCAACCGGCAGGCTGGGCATCGGCATTCATATCGGCATTGCCGCAGCGGGCAAAACTACCGTTTTGGCGCATCATCCGCCATTGCGGAAAACGCTGGGCCACATCTTCTTCCCAAGCCACGGTGGTATAAATCGGACAGCGAATACCTTCCCGGTGTAGCGCCTCAATCTGCTCTCCTAAAAGATCGCGCCCAGCTAAAGCAGGATGCGCAACGCCGGTAGTGGTCGGGTAGTAGCATTGTCCGTGATGACACTTGGCAAACACCGTTACGCTGTTGACTTGCGCCTGACGCATACGTTGCGCAAAGCGACGGGCATCAAACTCAGAACCCACATCAGGGATGAAGGGTGAGGTGTGAAAATCCAGGTGAACCTGACGTTGATGGCTCAGCAGGGGATGATTGTTGGCGGTACTCATAACATTTCACCATATGTGCACGCCGCAAATAACCATGGACGGATCACTCAGGAATATGTAGAAAATCACCATGCTCAGTGGTGATACCCCACCTACCCCAGCCGAATCCATCCTGCGCCTGGTCCAGGTATCTCTGGTGACCTCGCGCTGGATTCAGTTGCATGCGGCGACTTGGACACTGGACCTGCTCAGCCCATTTTGGCGACTCTATGTGCATGATGCGCCTGGTGCCGTGCTCAGCGTCAACGGTCGCCAGATCCCCATCCGCCCGGGCTACCCGATGCTGGTGCCAGCCTGGGTCCGCTTCCGTACCACGGTGGTGGGCCAGCCACGGCAAAACTATGTACATTTTATCCTTAGCGGATTTCCCGCCTCGCTGCATCGCGGCCTTTTTCCAGAGCCTATTGAATTGCAGCCTGGCGATTTACCCAAGGAGCTTATTGAGCGTTGGCGCACGGGCCTAGCAGCAACTCCAGCGCCAGGATGTACAGCCACAAGGGGACTCCCACGCAAGAATCCTGCAGGGTTCGAGGAGCAGCAAGCGTCACTGCAATCCCTCCCGCCCGCTGGCCCAGCGCCTGAAGCCTATGCTTGGGCGGCAGCCACGGTGTATGCCGGTCTTGCGAGCGCTTTCGCTCGTCTTGACGTGGGTCAACGGGAACGCTGTCAAACGTGGTTGACGGGGAGTGATGGCATTCGTCTTGCTTTGGCAGCCATCGAACAGCGCATGGGCGATCCCCCGCGCAACACTGAATTGGCAGCACTCTGTGGCATTAGCGTGAATCAACTTATCCGGCGTTTCCGCGCAACATTGGGCATGACACCAGCTCGTTACGGCCAAGAACGGCGAATCGCGGTGGCGGCGTATTGGTTGCTCAATCCCCAGCGAAGTCTGGATGAAATAGCCAGTGCAGCCGGCTTTAGTGACCGTTTCCACTTTAGCCGCGCCTTTCGCACCCACTTCGGTGTGGCTCCTGCTGCGTGGCGTCGCCGCCACGCAGCAGTCCGTTGAAGCGCGCTGTGCCTATTATTACCAGGGAGGCGCTTCGCTTCCCCAATCCGCTGGCTCTGTGCCCAGGGAGAGTTGCAGCTCAGCCCCGTCGGCAATCTCATGGTGCTGCAGCCAGGCCCGTTGTAGGGGCGCTCCATTAAGACTGGCGGCAATGACCACCGCCTCGGGGCCGGGTGCGATTCCGCTGGTGGTAATGCGCAGGGGCTTGGCCATGCCCGGCGGGGTGAGGGTGATGGCGCTAAAGCGTGGGGCGCCGATTAGCCAGGTGGTGGAACCAGGTACCGGGCATAGGCCCATGGCTCCAGTGAGCCACCAGCTCGACCAGGCGCCCATATCTTCGTTATCGGTTAGGCCCTTGCGGCCGGGACGCACATGCGCGTCCATAATCCGGCGCAGGGTGCGGCTGCTCAAATCAGGACGGCCCACCCAGTGGAAGAGCCAGGGCGCGTGGAGATTGATTTCCTTCCACATATAGCAGCGCTGGCAGTAGTCCTCAAGGTGGGCAATAAAGGCTTCACGCCCGCCATGCTGCGCGACGATCTTTGGTAATTCGCTCCACAAAGTAAGGGCGTAGTCATGGCCCACACCTTCGTAGTAATGGGGGTCATTCCAGAAATCTGGGCGCTGGGGCCGCCAGGGATCAAAGGTTACAAATGCGCCTTCGGCATTGCGCGGGGCGAAGCAGCGGGCGTCGTCCTGCCAGCTGAGCCAAATATGCTCAGAGCGCTGGCTGCAGGATGCGGCATAGACTTCGTCACCTACGGCGGTGGCAAGGCGTGCGGCGCAGGCGTCGTGAAAGGCGTATTCCACCGTACGCGAGCAGCAATTGATCACCGAATCATCAAGGAAACCCTGTGTCGCCCAGCCGGGGAAGCGCCCCTTGGTGAGGGGGCTGGGGCTGGTGCTTTCATGGGTGGCGCGCAGGGCATCCAAGGCAGCCTTGGCGTCAAAACCTGGAAGCCCCTTGGCCGCCGCTTCGGCAAACAATACCGCCGCCGAACAGCCGCCCTGCACCATGGCCGAACCACCCATAATCCAGGCATCGGGAATCCAGCCGGTTTGTTCGCCGATTTCGGTGAGGCTGTTGGCGATATCCACCGCTAAACGGGGATCGAGCAGAGTGAATAAACTATTGGCGCAGCGCACGCTGTCCCATAGGCAGTAAAAATCATTAAACTGGCGTCGCTGAGCAGAAAACCACGGCACCTCCGCAGTGCCCAGATCCCCCGGCATGGCATGCAGACGCTGCAGCAGAGTGTACCACAGCCCAGTATCGGCCTCGCTGCCGCCCTGCACGGTGGCACGGCCTAAAACTTCTGACCAGGCCGCCGCCGCAGCATTGCTTAACTCGTCAAAGCTCTGGCCCTGGCATTCCTCGCGCAGGTGGCGCTGGGCCTCGGCCACCGACACCAAGCTCATGCCAACCCGTACTTCAATCTGGCGTGCAGCCGGCAGACGGCAGGCCACCATTAAGTCGGGGCCATCGCCCTCGCTGCTGTGGCTGGGATGGTGCAGGCTGCTGATGCTGTGGCGATCGGTCTCGCCAAGAATTTCCAGGCGGAAAAATACGGAAAATGGCAGGTTGTGGCCCCAGCCACCGCGATAATCAGCGCGGCCCAGCAGGGTGCGCTCATCCTGCCAGCGGGCCCACCCACCCACCGAAGTACCGCCAATGCAGGCCCCGAGATTGATGCGCAGGTGGGGATCAAGCCCATCGCTAAAGGTATAGCGGTGCACCCCGCAGTGATGGGTGGCGGTGAGTTCGCAGCGAATATCGCCGGCGGATGAGAGCTCGCCAAAACCCTGGCGCTGGCGAATGGTTACCCCATAGCGACCGGGGCTGGCGCTCTCCTCGCTCATGGCAAAGGCGCTGCTGCGGGCATCGGCATACTGGCCCATGGGCACCACGCCAATGCAGCCATAGCGGCCCTCGCCGCCAGTACCGGAGACATGCAGATGAGAGAAGTGGCGCAGATCCTCATGGGAGGCATAGCCATTGGTATTGTGGTTTACCGTATCCGGCCCCAGGCGCACCAAGCCAAAGGGCAGCTGCGGCCCCGGCAGGCAATTGCCGCCACCATCAACGGCGTGGAAGGGGTCAACCAGGGATAAAGGATTCATAGCAGCTCCTACGGGGGCGCGGATTATGGGCCCTGTCTGCTATCAGCAACCTGGGGTCTGATTATCTGGTGGGCAGAGGGGGAAAGTGCTCAGCTTAAAACGTCCAATAGCGGCGTGGATCTCAGGTATCAACCACGTGATGATCTGCTTATTCGGTATTTTCGTCCGAGTGCAATTCGATGATCCACGGGCTGTTATCTACAACAGTCTACATATCAGCGATTGCCACCCGCGCGCCGCCAGCATTGGCGCTGGCGATGGCGGCGTGAATAATCGCCAGGGAATGGATATTATCGCCGCCGTGGGTGGGCGGTTGACGGCCCGCGCGAATGGCGCTCAGCATATCGTCAATACAGCCGGCGTGGCTGGTGAGGGCCAGGTTCAGTTCTGGCGCTGGCTCAATGCTGCGTGGCTGGCGGCTCAAGCCTTGCTCGTTGGGATCAATAATGGTGGCGCTTATCTCGTTATCGCCATCCCAGCGCAATTGGCCGCTGCGGCCAATGAGTCGCCAGTCGGCCTGCCAGGAGGTGCCGCGTCCCTCGGCGCACCAGCTACCTCGATAGGTAAAGCGTATGCCGCCAGCGCATTCCACCACCAGCATGGCTGAGGCATCGCGCTCATACCAGGATCCCGGCGGATTCCATTCCACGGCATTCACCGCCACCGGCACCAGATCGCCGAGAAAGCGCGCTTGGTCTACGGTGTGGATGGCCATATCCAATAATAGCACATGGGGCATGGCATCGCGGAAGCCGCCGAAGTGCGCACCCAGGAAAAAATCGGCATGAATTTCGGCGAGGGGGCCAATGGCCTGGGCGTCCAGCATCTGCCGCACCCGGCGAATGCCGGGGAGATAGCGCCGGTTTTGCATCACCGCGTGGATGCGGCCGCTGGCCTGGCTGGCCTCACGGATGCGCCGGGCCTCAGCCATGGAGGCGGCCATGGGTTTTTCCGCCAGCACATGGCAGCCGCGGCCCAGAGCCATACAGGCAATCTCGGCATGGGCCTCGGGAATGGTGAGGTCGATGACTACGTCCGGTTTCAGGGTGTCGATCATCATTGCCGGATCACTGCCAATCTCGGCCTGGGCAGCAAAGGCATCGCGCCGTTCCCGGGCCCGTTGCTGGTCCAGATCCGCCAAGCCAACGATCACCACATCGGTGCGCAGGCTCAGGGGTTCCAGCCAAGCGGTGGCAATGCCGCCGCAGCCGACGATGAGCAGGCGTAAGGG
>REDX01000257.1 GCA_007695355.1 Planctomycetota bacterium | reverse complement strand
GACTGCAATTATAACCATCGAACGCACCTTCGATGAAGGAACCAAGCGGGATGAATGGTCGCAGATGGCGATAGATCGCATCGAATCCTGCGCTTCCGTCGATCAAATCGTGGTGGAACTAGGCAAATGTCCGATTATCTCCTCTACGGTCATCGCCGGTCTGGTCCACCTTTACGACTATAGCAATAAACGCTTTGGTAAACTGGTTTGCCTGCGTCACTGTACCCAGCATGTTATCAAAATTTTGGATATGATGCAGCTCAAGCAGTTCTTCGTCTTCGAAAATCCCCTCTCCAAAAACTAGTTTTCCTTAAAAGTAGCTCCCGCGCATGCGCCTGAAACGCCTCGAATCCTACGGCTTTAAATCCTTTGCCGATCGTATGACCTTCGATTTTGAGTCGGGGATCACCGCCATTATTGGCCCCAATGGCTGCGGCAAATCCAATGTCGTTGACTCCATTAAATGGGTGGTGGGCGAACAATCGGCCAAGGCCCTGCGTGGCGCGGAAATGGCCGACATTATCTTCAATGGCTGCTCTACTCGTCGCCCCATGGCGCTGTGTGAGGTCACCCTGGTCCTTGACCAAGTAGGAGCAGAGAAGGGCCTGGGTGGCGGCGAAGTCGGCATTACCCGCCGCCTCACCCGCGACGGCCAATCCAGCTATTACTTGAACGGCAAGGCCTGCAGGCTGCGCGATATCCGCGAACTGCTGATGGACACCGGTGTTGGCACCAGCGCCTATTCGGTGATCGAGCAGGGAAGGATCGGCTTTATCTTAGAGGCCAGCACCAAGGATCGCCGGGCCCTGCTTGAGGAGGCCGCCGGCATCAGCCGCTATAAGGCCCGGCGCAAGGTAGCGATGCGCAAGCTAGAACGGGTGCAGGTGGATTTAGAACGCATTTCGCAACTGCTGGGGGAGATTGAACGGCGCCTGCGTTCGGTGAGCCGCCAGGCCGCCACCGCCCTCAAATACCAAGAACTCTCGGCCATCCTGCGCGATCTGCGCCTGGTCTTCGCCCTGGAAGAATTCGGGCGCCTCAGCAACGAGCGCTCTGGCCTCGGCGAGCGGGCGGAAAAGTTGCAGGGCGAGGCCTTGGCCCTGAGCGCGCGCATTGCCGAATTGGAAGCCGCTACCTCCGGCGCCGATGCCGAATTGTTAGAACTGGAAAATCAGCTGCGCGAGGTCGAAGGTCAGCGCGCCGCCGCCATGTCTTCCCGCGATGTCTCCGCCTCCCGCCTGCGCGATACCAAGGCGCGTTTGGTGGAGATCGACCAGCGCGAGGAGGAAGACCGCAAGGCCCTGGCCGGCCACAATGAGCGCCTCAGCGCCATGGCCGCCGAAATCGCCGCTACCGAGCACACCCTCTCCCAAAGCATGGAAGAGGGCGATAGCGGCCTGACCCGCATCTATAATGAGCGACGCGCCGAAATTGATGCCCTCATCAACGCCATCGATGGCGTGCTCAGCGGTGTGGAAGAACGCAAGAATCGCCACGTCGAGTGCCTGCGCGAAGTCTCGCGCATCGAAGCCGAGCAGAGCCGCATTGAAGCCGGCCGCCGCCAACTCCTCGAACGCCGCCAGCGCCTGGCCGAACGCCGCAGCCAGCACGACGAGCAAACCCAAGAGGTACAGCAGCGCGGTGAAGCCTGCCTCAATCAGCTCGACAGCGCCCAGGCTGCCGCCGATGCCGCCCATGCCAAACTGGATGAACTGATTCGCAGCCGCGAAGAGGCGCAGGCCCAGGGCAATCAACTCGACAATAAACTCAATGAACTCCGGCACGAAGAAAACCGTGCCGATGTGCGCTTGCGCCTGCTCAACGAATACGAGCGCAAGGCCGAAGGGGTCCAACGCGGGCCGCGCTCGGTGCTGCAGCAGATGGATCGCCTGCCGGGGGTGGTGGGCCTGGTTGCCGACTGTTTCACCGTCGATAAGGATCACGAGCTGGCCATTGAAACCGCCCTTGGCGGCGCCGCCCAGCACATTATTACCGAAACCCAAGTGGCGGCCAAAGAGGCCATCGACTACCTCAAGCGCGAGCGCCGGGGCCGCGCCACCTTCCTACCCCTTGATGACGTTCGCGGCCGCGAGCGCCCCCCCCATCGCTATCTCAATGCGCCCGGTGTGATTGGCCTGGCCTCGGATCTGGTGCATTTCGATAAGCGCATGCGGCCGGTCTTCGAATACCTCCTCGGCGGTATTTTGGTGGTGGATTCTCTGGATCACGCCATCGCCCTGCGCCGTGATGGCGCCCGCAGCTTGCTGGTGACCCTCGACGGCGAGGTGATTAATCCCGGCGGGGCGATGACCGGTGGTCGCTCCCAGGGCCAAGAGGCCGGCGGCCTGGTGAGCCGCAAGAATGAGATTAATCGCCTCGAGCAGCAACTGCAGGAGTTAACTGCCCAGCGTGCCCAGATGGGCTTAGAGCGGGACGAGGCGAAGAAGGCTGCCTTTGCAGCTTCGCTGGCGGTGGAAGAACAGCGCAAGGTTATCCACCAGGCCGAACGCAGCCTCGGCGAAACCAAGGCCGAATTAATGAAGGCCGAGCGGGATCGCCTGCATATCGAAGAGTTTGCCACCAGTTTTGCCAATGAACTCGATGAAATCGATTCCGAGCTGCAGCGAATGGGGGCGGACGAAGTCGACCTGCGCGGCCAACGCGACTGGTTTCAAGCCCTCGCCGGGCGCCTAGACCATGAACTTATCGCCCGACAACAGCAACTCGCCGAACTCTCTGGCCGGCGCGATACCCTGCAGGAAGAGATTAGCGGCCTGCGGGTTGACTTGGCAACCACCGAGGAGCGGCGCGAGGCCTTGCGCAACCATATCTCCCACTTGCGTCGCAGCATGCAGGATCTGGAAGACCAGCGCGCCGAACGCGAGCGCCGTCTCAGCAACCACGATCAGCAGCGCGCCGAGTTGGGCACCATCGTTCGCGAGAGCGAGGCCCTGCACACCCAGATGGCAGCCGAAGTCGAAACTTTAAGCCAGCGCTTCAATGAACTGATCAATAAGCGCGATAGCAATCGCAACCAGCTGGAACACGAGCGCCAAGAGCTGCGCAGTCTCAGCGCTAGGCACCGGAATCTGGAACGCGAGCACTCCGAGACGGAACTCAAATTGGGCGAACTGCGGGTGCGCCTGGAAAGTCTGAGCGAACGCATTCTTGAAGATTACGAGGTGGATCTGGCCGAGGCCTTCGCCAATTGGCAGCGCCCCGATGATCTTGATCTGCCGGCGGTGCGCCGCGAGCTTGCCGAGACCGAGCGCCAACTCTCCGCCCTGGGGCCGGTAAACCTGGCCGCCATCGACGAGCTCAAGGAAGTCCAGGTGCGCCGGGATTTTCTTGCCCAGCAGCACGAGGATCTGGCCGGAGCGGCGACTAAATTGGCGGAAATCATCGAGCAGATCAATAATACCTCGCGCAAGCTCTTTACCGCCACCTACAAACAGGTGCGGCGCAATTTCCAGGAACTCTTCCGCAAACTCTTCGGCGGCGGTAAGGCCGATCTCATCCTCGAACAAAACGAGGGCGAGGACATCTTAGAGGCCGGACTCGACATTATCGCCCAGCCCCCAGGCAAGCAGCCGAAATCCATTACCCTGCTCTCCGGTGGCGAGAAGGCCCTCACCGCCATCGCCCTGCTCTTTGGCGTATACCAGATCAAGCCCAGCCCCTTCTGTATTCTCGACGAAGTCGACGCGCCCCTGGATGACTCCAATACCGATGTCTATTGCCGTATGATTGAGGATTTTTGCTCTGAGAGCCAATTTATCGTCATTACCCACAATAAGCGAACCATGCAATTTGCCGATGCCATCTATGGCATTACCCAGTCCGAACCCGGCGTGTCGAAGAAAATCAGCGTCAAACTGGAAAATATCGAGCATCAAGCCGCGGACCTCCTCAGCATGGGCCCTGCCCGCGGTAGCGGCCCCTTCGCCGGCTAGAAAGCTGGGCGGGCGGAGCAGCGGCAATAGACGCCGTTGATCGCGTGTTCGTCGCTCATCGCCCCTGGCCGTCCCGCGTGGCGGTCGCTGGATTTCCCGGGAACTCCCCTCAGTATGGAATGATACCGGTCAACGATGAATCGCGAAGGGGTCGCCCGTTCATGCTCGCCAAGCGTACCCGCATTTTTTGGGCCATAGCCCTCACCGTATTAGCCCTGTTTACCCTTGTCTCCCTAATCAGTTTCCACCCTGATCAGGTGGGTAATGCCAGTCCCCCCGGGCGCAATCTCTGCGGCATCGTTGGCGCCACTTTTGCCCATATCGCCCTCGGTGCCTGGGGCTTAGCCGCCTTCCTGGTACCCCTCATCGCCGCCGGTTTTTCCTGGGCCTTCTTCCGCGGTTACCGCGGCCGTAATGCCGCCCTCAAACTCACCGGGGCGATTCTCATCGTTCCGGCCATGGCTGGCATTATCCACCTCATCCCGGAATACCGCCTGGTTGCCGCCCTCCTCCGGCACTGGGATCAAAGCCATCTCACCGGCCTTGGCGGCACTCTTGGGCATCTGCTCAGCGGCAATCCCGTCCACATTGAAGGCCGTAGCCTTGGCGGCGGCATTCTGGTTAGCCACCTCCACCGCACCGGAGCGTTTATGCTCTTGGCAACCGTGGTGGTCGCTGGCTTGGTATTGATCAATATGGGACTGCGGGAATTGCTACGAAATATCTACTACGCTGTTCATGATCGCATGCGCAAACCCATGCGCACCACCACCCATCTCGACCAAGGCCTACCGCCGCGGCCCAGCACCCCGCAACCGATGCCGGTGCCCGAACGTCCAACCACCTCCGTCGACGAGGTCACCAAGCGCATCGCAGCCGTGGGTGCGAGCAGCTCCTTGGATGCCAATGATTTGGTAGAGCGTATCCGGCGGCGGCGGCGGGAGCTTGGCGACTCTGATGAGGATATGGAAGCCACGGCACATAGCTCTCGCGGCACCTCCAGCGATGCCTATTCCGAACGCCACGCCACCGAGATGGAAAGCCTCGGCTCCCTCGAAGCGCAGGAGGCAGCGCTGGCAGCAGAACCCCTCTCACCCCTGCGCGGCGCCATGCCGCGCTCCCAGTTGCCGCCAATTAGCGACGACGAAGAGGATGGCGATCATCGGCCCAAGCCAGCCAGCAAAAGCAAAGCGCGCAAGCCGGCACGCAAGGGGGGCTATGCCCTACCCGATATTAATTTGCTGCAAGATGCCCCCCTGCGCCGGGATTCGGAGCACGATAAGGACATTCAAGAAACCTCGGCGGTAATTGAGAACACCTTTCTCGAATTTAATATTAAATTGAAGGTGGTGGCGGCAACGCGCGGTCCTGTTATTACGCAATACGAACTAGAGCTCATTGATCCTGGCATGCGTGTCTCGAAAGTCGAAGGGTTTGAGAAGGATCTCTCCCTCAAACTTGGCACCGAAGGTATTCGCATTGTCGCCCCCCTGCCCAATCGCAAGACCATTGGCATTGAGGTACCAAATAATCTCAAAGAGCCGGTGGTGATGAAGGATCTGGTGGAAGAGCTGGATCCGGACGAGCATGTCCTGCCGCTGATCCTTGGCCGCGATGTCCTGGGCCGGCCGCTGGTGGGCGATCTCGCCAAAATGCCCCACCTGCTGGTGGCCGGTGCCACCGGCATGGGTAAGTCGGTGTGTATGAATGCCATGATCTGTTCCATCCTGCTCTTCCGCGAGCCGGATTTGGTGAAATTCATTATGGTCGATCCCAAGATGGTGGAGCTGGCCGGCTACGAGGATATCCCGCATCTGCTCACCCCGCCGATTACCGATATGACTAAGGCCCATGCCGCCCTGGAGTGGGCCTGCAAAACCATGGATGAACGCTATTTCGCCCTGCGTTTGGCCGGAGTACGCAATATCGCCGACTACAATCAACTCGGTGACGAGGAAATCAACCGCCGACTCGCGGCCAAGGGTAAAGACCTCGCCGATTTACCAGGCATTGAGACGCGAATGCCCTATATTATCATCCTGGTCGACGAGTATGCCGACCTCATGATGGTGAATAAGGAAGTGGAAAAATCCATTGTCCGCCTTACCGCCAAATCCCGGGCCTGCGGCATTCACATTATTCTCACCACCCAGCGCCCCTCAGCGGACGTGGTGACTGGTCTGATTAAGAGTAATCTGCCCGCCCGTATTTCCTTTCGCGTCGCCGATAAATCCAATAGCCGGGTGGTGCTGGATGCCGGCGGTGCGGAAAACCTCCTTGGCAAGGGCGATATGCTGTACCTGCCCCCCGGCTCCTCCACCCTGCGCCGCGGCCAGGGCGTGTGGGTAAAGGACGAGGAAATCGAAGCCGTCATTAACCACGCCAAATCCCAAGGCACGCCCGAATACGATGAGAGCATCTTTCGCATCGGGGCCGCCGCCATGGCCGGTGGCGGTGGAAGCGGAGACGA
This sequence comes from Planctomycetota bacterium, assembly GCA_007695355.1. GTDB lineage: Bacteria > Planctomycetota > UBA11346 > UBA11346 > UBA11346 > REDP01. The sequence continues at coordinate 2,678 of REDX01000257.1, read as the reverse complement.
GAATACCAGCGATTGGATCCAAGACCGGGAATTCCACGACGCGGTGTGGTCGATCTATAAGTACAATAAAACCGGCGCCGACTTTTTACGCCGCAAGTGCCAGATCGGCTATAATAAGGCCACCTCTTACGTCGAGAAACTCGAAGACTTGGGCTTTCTTGGCCCGCAGAAAGGCAGCAAGGGCCGGGAGCTGCTGCGTCCCTGGGATGACTGGCTGGATCTTCTCAAGGACAATGGGGTGGAGATCGACCCCGAAATGTTCGACTGCTACACCGACCCCTATCGCTAAGCACCCAAGGACAGGCTGCGACAATCATGGCCCTCCCCGAGGGCTTCCACAGCGGCTAAGCACCAGCGCTGAAACGGGGGCTTGTCAGGCGGATCTGCCCCGCTAGCATCCCGCCCTCAATTGAAGAACCGCAGGCAGGACCGAGGAGCCAACCATGGCACATAAGACCGGACAGGGCAGCACCAGCAACGGACGCGATTCCAACGCCCAACGGCGTGGCGTAAAGAAGTATGGCGGCGAGGCCGTTATCGCTGGCAATATCATTATCCGCCAGTGCGGCACCCGCTATAAGCCCGGCAAGGGCGTGGGCTTAGGCAAGGATTACACGATCTATGCCCTCATCGATGGCAAGGTGGAATTCGGCACCAACCGCAAGGTAAGCGTCGTTCCCAGCGCCAACTAAAGCGCTGCTGCAGGGCCCGGCTTAGCGATCGCTGTGCCAGCAACTCTGCGCCATCCATTTTGCACATGCTGCACAGCCAAGCCGGTTCCCCACGAACCGGCTTGTGCCATTCCTGGGGCGCCTGCAATAGGAGTCATTCCTGCCGGCCGCCGGAGAGAGTCCAACCATGCCGTCCACCTCGCCCCGCTGGGTGATCGCCACCTACCGCCTTGAGGCCGGAGACGAGGCGCGATTTCAGGCCGCCTTGAGCGCCTGCGATTACCATGATTTCACCATCGTTGACCGGTCCGATGGCGCCCGTGACCTCACCTGCTATGGCCGCGGCGGCAAACTGCCCCCGGCCATTGAGCCCCTGCTCGCACCCCTCCAGCAACTGGCCTGGGAGCACTGCGATGAGGCAGACCTCCTGGCCCGTTACGATGATAAGCGCATGGTTGAACTCTGTCCGGGGGTATGGGTGATCCCCGCCGCCAGCAGCGAACAGCCCCCCGACAATGGGATCCCGCTGCGCCTGGCTGCAGGGCCGGCATTCGGTGATGGCCGCCATCCCACCACTCGAGCTGCCGCCCGACTCATGGCCAAAATCGACTGGTCTGCAGCGCGGGTATGGGATGTGGGGGCCGGTAGCGGCATTCTTGGCATCCTTGCTGCCGCCTGGGGGGCCCAGAATATCGCTTTCTCGGATATCGATCATGATGCCGTACGCACCTGCCAAGCCAGCTGTGCGGCCAATGGACTAGAACAGGCAACGGTTCTCCAGGGAGACCTCCTCGCGCCCTTCCCCTGCCCCCCTCAGCCCCAGGTGATTATAGCCAATATCTACGCCGAGTTACTGCATCTCCTTCTCGATGATCCAAAACTGCAGGCCGCCTTAGGCCAAGGGCAGCTCATTCTCTCCGGCATTAGCCACCAAAAAATCGCCGCAGTGCGGGCGCATCTCGCGCGGCAGGGATTCACCATCCTGCACGAGGACGTTGAAGAATGGTGGCATGCCCTGCATGCGCAGCGCGGTGCGGCAAGCGCGGCAAGCACGATAGTCGCCAGTGACGACGAAAACCCTCCCTTGTAAACAGGGCAAATCGCCTTCATGATAGCCGGCGTGCAACGTCTGCTTCTGTGCCTGATCCGCGTTTACCAGCGCTTTATTTCCCCCATCAAACCTCCCTGCTGTCGCTACCTCCCGACCTGTAGCGAATTTGCCCGGGAGGCGCTGCTGCTTCATGGTTCGTGGCGCGGCGGACTCCTGGCCCTACGCCGCCTCCTCTCCTGCCATCCCCTCGGCAGCCATGGCCTTGACCCAGTACCCGATCGCTGCACCTGGCTAGGGGGGCGGGTGCCCTCCTCAACCAATATCGAGCACGCCTGTTGTTCACGGAGCACCGCATCATGAGCAAAGAGCGCGTCGATTTTTTCATGAATACGGAATTCAATCAAGGGCCCGAGGGGCTTACCCTTATTAGCATTGGCATGGTTGATGCCTCGGGTAACGAATTCTATGCCGTATCCAATGCCTTTCATCCCGAGGAATGTAATCGTTACGTGCAGCGCAAGGTACTGCCCCGCCTCGGCTCTTCGCCGCCCATTAGCCCAGATGAGATCAAGCTAGGAATCGCCCAATTCATCGGCAAGACCCGGCCCGCTTTCTGGGGTTACTGCCCATCCTTTGATTGGGTACTGATTTCCACCCTATGGCAGGGACTTGGCAATCTCCCCAGCAAGTGGCCGAAATACTCCCTCTGTCTGCGCCAATTGGCCCTCGACCACAATGTGCCCTCCAGCGCCATGCCGCCAAAACCTGGCAAGCCCCATTACGCCTTAGAGGATGCCCACTGGTGCCGGGAGTGTCATGGGGTTTTGATGAATCGTCTGGGGCGGGATCAGATACTGCCGAGGCGTTCGGATACGGATTTCTGAGTTTCGGGGGGGGGAGCCCCCCCCCGCGCCCCCCCCCCCCCCCCCCCGACGCGGCGGCGCCCCCCCCCCCCC
>REDX01000256.1 GCA_007695355.1 Planctomycetota bacterium | reverse complement strand
GGGGTCAAGGATGCCGGAATCAACGAATTTGACCCACAGATTCTGCCGAAGACCCAAATAACTTGATAGTCTACTGGTTCTGCAATGGGACCAATCTGTTGGCCATCAAATGCAGTATCGCTTACTAGAATTTGTCGCTCATTGTCCAGGGCAATAAGCACCGCATCAGGGCCGACCGGCGTAGGCAACGATAACACCAGCTCAAGCATCTGCTCTTCGGCATTGATATTATTCCCAACCACCTCAGCCTCGCCAAAGACTCGTTCGACTTCGGTGCGAATTAAAGGCAACTCGAATGGTTCGTCAAGATTACTCAGTGGCAGGCGGATCTCAACGATACCTCCAGAACGAGCGCCAATGCCAGCAACCGCAAGGAACTCATGGTCATCTCCTCCTACAACCCATGAAAACACACTGTCTGGACTAACCTCAAGCACTTGGCTAGGAGAAAGCTCAATAATTACAAAGGTTTCTCCAAACGTGTTCTCCGCCTCGACAAGATACCATCGATATGTCGAATCGGCAGTTGTTGAAAGGTATCTCAGGTCGCCATCTTGACTATTTACATGATCACCAGCCGGATCAGACAACACTCTAAGAGATACCGGCCAATCATCCGGCGAACCGTCGACGATGATGAAACTTCCCATTCGCACTCGCTCCATGACAATAATTTGCGGTTCCCCAACTCCAATAATATCCAAAACAGTTACCAACCCAGCAAAGTCAGCTTCTGCAAGAATGCGGTCACCGGTCTGCAATTCATCAAAGGGATTCAGAACAACTGCTTCAAATAAAATCGTGTCGGGACCCAAGACACGAAAGCGCTGCACATCAAGGGATTCGACATCAATACCAATTTCCGAGACAGTGTCGCTAAAAAGTGCGCTTGGGGTCCATCGAATGATGCGGTCAGATCCCAAAATACTATCAACGCCAAAATAATATATTGACTCCTCCGATATCGTAAAATCACGGATCTGAGATAATCCGAAATCATACATAGTGTAATCCACCATACGCCCGTTAGAAAAGTTGATATCAACAATAACATCTAGCACATAATTACTACGCAGGAAGCGGCCTGAAACCACATGGCTTAGGTTAGTAAATGCAAGTTTGTCATACTGGGATGCCGAAGGACTTACATATTGGGAATGCTCAAAAATCCGATCACTAAAATCTGATAGCCAAGCACTGCGCTCATCACTATCAGGCTCCCCCTCCGGATCTTCCCCTTGGAGTTCCTGCAAAGCCGCGAGCTCTGCCGGCCAATCACGGGTTGGCACTTCACGCGGGTCGTGAAGCATGGCAACAAAGGTGCTTACAGGGCGCGATTCACCTTCATTACGACTCAACTGATCGACGGCGGAATAATTAATAGCCAGACCTCCCTCATCCCACTGGGGAAAGTTTATGGAGCGCTGGCATATGACATATAAAATTCCATCAGCACCCCGCATAACTTTAGCCCCAGCTGTACCAGCAATTATATTAGCTGACCAATTCGATCCATCCGACAAATTCATTACCCGCCAGTCACCTGGAACAACATTGAATTGATATGCCAAAAGTTCTCCATCACCGGAAACAGCAAGGCCGCCCAACAGTTCCGCATCTAAATCTACGCTCTGAATCACCGTGGCGGTAAGAACAGACGCGTCTTCACGGTCCGTATCCACCATCAACACCCGTTGTCCCCACGACCACCCACCTTGATCATCCTGAAATCCTATACTTCCAATAACGTATAATCTGCCGACATCATCGAATCCATAGCGACCGCTATCCTCAAAACGACGCATGCCACCACTCCCGCCAATCCGTACCACACCCTCACCTTGGGTTCGATCGTAATATCCCTTGCCGCCATCCTCCCGAATCAAAGTCTGCGCTGCCCAATTCGCTTCGTAGGCAGAGCCACTTTCTGAATTAACCAAATATGCCTGATTAAAAAATATACTAGTAACCCTAAACTCCTCTCTTCCTGCTGGGTCTAACTCTTTGACCACAAATTGATAACGCTGACGGAAGGTTATCAATGACCATCCCCGCCCCAAGTCCTGGACATGAAGAGGGACAATCGAACCCCTGAGAGACTCGCCCGACTCCGATGTCAATTCAACTGGAACGATACCCCCATCGGCCGTAACTTTATACAGCGTTTCGGGATCAAAGGCCTGATCGAATTTATCATTCTTCGCCTTAAGATCATTTCCCAAGGCTGAAGAAGGCTTCAAGGCTCCTGAACCATCAGTAATCACTAATGCCAAAGCTCCCGACAAGTCTACACCCTGGAGAGGAGATGCGTTTTGTACTGCAGGCGGATCACCGAGGCCAGAACTGGAACTTGATCCGCCGCCACATGCCACCAGGCAGATTATGGATAGTGGTAAGCAAAGCATCGCAAGGGGGCGGAAGTAGCATGGCTGGAACATGGGTCCTCACTTCAAAGGTCTAGGAATAGAATGGAAATTCCTTATGGAGGCATCTTTAAATTTGAGATGCCCGTACCAGGCCATGGTCATAAAGACATTGCTGACGACCAAAAGCACGATGGGGGTGACATAGAGGTGCATGGAAAACTCCTGCAATGACCGGTGGTAGCCAGACGCACGCAGCAAAGCGCCCACGCCGCCCCGGGGACAATGCCGTTCTGTGATCGTATGTGTATCGTCGCCGGTTTGCCTCGTGGAATTTTCTCTCACGGAGCCGCTGAGCTCACGGAGAAGTCCAAAGAGAGAGACCCGGTTGGTCCGTGGCAACATGTTGTACAAGACCCAGGGCTCTCCGTGCCTCCGCGTCTCCGTGAGAACCCTGTTTTTCCCCATTAAATAATCCGAAACGATCTATTTGCGATCACGGAACGGCATTGGCCCCGGGGAAGCGACAAGCAATGGCCCTAGAGCCCGCACCAAGCAGGGTATGGATTTGGGCGCGGGGCGGAAATGAGGCGACGGCTAAGAGCAAGGCTTCGAAGCGCGCCACGCTAGGCATGCCCGCCATCCCGCAGGCCAGCGAAGGACAATCGACGAGCAACTTGAGACCGCAGCCATCGCTGCGATTTTCCTGATGGTCTGCGTCAAGCAGAAGGGGAAGTCGGGAACCCCAGGAGGCGATAAGCCTGCTAGCCGAGGGTTTGTTCGTGCACTAGGCGGGCGAAGGTGCCGCCGCCTTTGACCAGTGCGGCGTAGGAGCCAAGTTCGGTAACCTGGCCCCGTTCGACAACGACGATTTCGTCGACGTTTTTCACTGTCGAAAGGCGATGGGCAATAATGATGATGGTGCGGGATCCACGCAGGGAATCGATGACCTTTTGAATGGCGTGCTCGGTAACCGAATCGAGGGCGCTGGTGGCCTCGTCGAGGATGAGCAGGCAAGGATCGCGGAGGAGGGCGCGGGCGAGGGCGATGCGCTGGCGCTGGCCGCCGGAGAGATTGACGCCGCGTTCTCCGAGGCGGGTTTGATAGCCCTCGGGCAGGGACATAATAAATTCATGGGCCTGGGCCAGGCGGGCGGCGTGTTCTACGTGTTCATGCCCCACGCCGTCGGCGGCGAAGGCAATATTTTCCTCAATGGTGGTGGAAAACATCACCGGGTCCTGCAGCACCACCGCCACCCGCGAGCGGAACCAATTGGGATCAAGCTCCCGCAGGTCGTGGCCATCGAGGGTTACCTTGCCCAATTGCGGATCGTGGAAACGCAGCATGAGTTTGCACAGGCTGCTCTTTCCGCCGCCACTGGGGCCCACCAGGGCATAGGTTTTCCCGCTCTCAAGGTGGAGGTTGAAATTGCAGAGGATAGGCACTTCGGGTTGGTAGGCGAAATTTACATCCTGGAAACGCACATCGCCGCGCAGCTGCTCTGGCTTATCGCCGTTGGGGCGTTCCACCGGATCCGGATGCAGAGCTAGCATATCTCCGAGGCGGTCGAGAGCGGCCATGCCGTCTTGGACCTGAATCATACCGTCCACCACCCGCTGCACCGATCCTTCTACCCATCGCAAGTAGGTAAGAAAGAGGACCAGGGCACCAATGCTCAAGGTGTCGGGATGGTGAATGGCCAGCCAGCCACCAACGGCGAGGACCGCCATCTGCGCCGCCATGACCAGGGTAAGGGAGACCGAATTAAAGCGGCCCTGGAGGCGCGAGGTATATTCCTGCATTTCTCGCAGCACCATCGAGTGATCGCTAAAGGCGCGGCCGGTGCTGGCTTCACCGGCGTAGGCCTTAACCAAACTAATCCCGGCAAAGGTTTCGGCGGCGCGGCCGGTAATCGCGCTTTGGGTTTCCTGCACCGCCTTACGCTGGCGGCGTAACTTAGGCGCATAATAAGCAACCGAAGCCGCCGACAGGGCGAGCACCGAGAAGGCTACAATGGTAAGAATAAGGTTGGTATAGGCGAGGATAACAGCTATCAGGGCAATGGTGGCAAAGTCCATAATGAACATGATTAAACCACGATCGATCACCATCGCGACGTGCTGAATGTCCGAGCTCACCCGCGAACCGAGAGCGCCGGCATGATGCTTGCCAAAGAATTCCATGCCCAGGCGCTGAAGATGGTAAAAGAGGCGGCGACGCAGGGCGTGCTGAATGCGGGCCGAGAGTTTCTGTCCCCAAGATGCGCGGAAATAGGTGGCAACGGCGCAACCCACCATGGCGGCGGCGCTCCAGCCGATCCAGGTCATGAGAATCTGGGTTTGCTCATCGCTGCTGAGATGGGCCGCCGAAAGGGCATCAATGACCACTTTCGCGGCATAGCCCACCACCAACGGCAGCATGAATTTCCCCAGGCCAGCAATAATCGTCAGAATAACCCGCGGCCAATTCCGGCGCAGGGGCGGGCCCAGGGGGGCAAGTACGGAAAGCAGGGGGCGATTGCGACGGCCGGCCGCCGTCTTCATGCGCTCGGAAATGGGAAGGGAGAGATCAACCATGGATGGCTCCAGGACTGCGCGCACCGAGGTCGGTGGCAATGCGGGCGGCCGCCTGCAGTACCATCTCGCCCCAGGTGCTGGCATCTGCATCCGGACACTGAGCGGGGTGGGCAAAGAGCCCAATCACCCCGACGAGGCGTTGATCGGGGGCAAAAATGCTGGCCACCACCCGCAGGCTGTGCGGGCGGCGCAATACCGTCCAGCCGCGCTGATGAATATCGCGCACGCCGGCACGCAGTTCGGCCAGGCTCATGGATCGATCGTCCCGGGCTTGGCGCTCTTCCATTTCCCGGCCGATGAGATCGTCACTGGCAAAAACCGATACCCCCCAGGGGCCGCGCTGAAATTGATCGCGGCGTGTGCCCACCGGCCAAGGGGCCAAACCCTCCTCCGCGGTGGCGGTGGCCACCGATTCCAGGCAGCGCCCATTCCAATGCAGCAGCATACTGGTTTGTCCGGTGTCGTTGCAGAGCCGGTCCACCGCCCGTTGCCCCACCGCCGAGAGAGCCTTGCGGGAATGCGGCGCCCAGTTCAAGCCGCGGCTGAGGCCCAGCACCGATGCCCCGCGACGGTAGGCGCGGCCATCCCCATCCCGCTGGACATAGCCCCGCTCCACCAGGGCCTTGAGCAGGCGGGAGAGCACCGGGCGGGGGATGCCCAGATCCCGGTGCAAATCGGTAAACCGCTGCGGCTCTTCACCTTGTGCTAAATGCTCAAGCAGGTCTAGGGCCCGTTCAAGGCTCTGTGGACCGGTTCGCGGACTGCCCGGACGAACTACGGAGGGGACAATGAGGTCAGTCATGACTCTCAGCATGGCCTCATACGTTTTGTCTTCAATACTTTACCTTAGTATTATTTTCTTTACTTGTTGCATTGGGCAGCCCCAGCAATGAAGCTTATGGTTCCATTCATGGCTCACATCCCGCCAATCGAGGAACCATTATGCGACTCTTTCATTTTCCCTTCGCCCTGCTTATCTGCTGCTCCCTTTCGGCCCTATTGTCGAGCGCCGAGGGCGAACAGGCAATTACGGCCCAGGATTTGACCATTGGCGATACCATCAACGTGGCCATTCACGATCATGAGCCCACCCGTCTGCGCTTTCGCGCCGAAACCCCCGGCGCCCTCACCGTGCTGGCGCGCTTTGCCGGCACCGATATCCGCATTCATCTCGCCGACCGCTTTGGCCAAACCGATCCCGAATCAGAAATCGATTTCGATTACCAGGGCGATCCCGGTGCCGAGCAGGGAGTCTTAATCGCCCACCAAGCCGGGGAATTCTATGTGGTACTCTCCACCTGGTGGGGCGGCGGGCAGGGCACTCTAACCACGGTCTGGACGCCGATGCCCGAATTAGCCCAAGATCCCGTCCCCCACGGCAGTCCCGAAGATGCCATCGTCCTCAGCGCCGGCGAGCGCCATGGCGAACACCTCACCCCCATCGGCCACAATCGCTGGACCTGGTACAAGGTAAGCTCGCCCGAGGCCGGCCAATTGGTGGTCGGCACCCGCGCCGCCGAAGGCGACCTGATGATTGAGGCCTACAGCCCCGGCAACTACACCACCCCCCTTACCACCGCCGACGAAGACCGCGACGGCGTCGCTGGCAATGAAACCCTGGTCCTCGACATAAGCGCCGGCGCCAGCCTCTACTTCCGCGTCCTCTCCCCCTGGCCGGAATTAGAGCGCATCGACTACGAATTCCGCACCGCCCACCTGGATTAGTAAGCGGCAAGGCAAGGGCGGACCGCGGCCCCTAACCCCCGCCCCCTCGCTCGGCCCTTGCCTAACCCGGCCTGCGGGCGACCGTAACGCGCCTATGGAAGCATTCTTAAGCGGCGGCAATCTCATCCTCGCCCTCCTCGGCTTTGCCTTTGTCATCTTTATCCACGAGCTGGGCCACTTTGTTTTCGCCAAGTGGGCCGGGGTGCGGGTTGAAGTATTTTCCATCGGCTTTGGCCCCATCGTCTGGTCGCGCACCATTGGCGAAACCCGTTATGCGCTTTCCCTACTGCCCCTGGGCGGCTATGTGCGCATGCTTGGCCACGAGGACCTTCCGGCCCAGCCCGGCGAGGAAGAACATCACCCGCAAAGCTTCCAGTCCAAGCACCCCGGCTGGAAGGCGGCCATTCTCTTTGGCGGCGTGCTCTTCAATTTCATCTCTAGCTGGCTTATTCTGGTCGCCCTCGCCTTCTACGGCATGCCCCATTTCCCGGCCATTGTCGGCGAGGTGGCCACCACCATTCCCACCACCGTTGACGGCGAGCACCGCGATGTGCCCTCGCCGGCCCTGGCCCTGGGGGTACAGCGCGGCGACCAAGTGGTGTCCCTCAATGGCGAACGGGTGCGCGATTTTGAAGACATGCTCTTCGCCACTCTCTCCGCCGGTACCAATCCCATTAGCCTCGAGGTTATCCGCGACGGCGAGCGCCTGCGCCTGCCCGCCGATGCAGACGCACAGGTGCGGCCCATCTACAGCGTTGCCGAGGGCAAGGTGGCCCTGGGCCTGGGCATTATGCGTTCACGGCGGGTGGCCCGTAGCATCGACTTTGGCAGCCCCTCTGCCCTGGCTAGCGGCTGGCTATTAACCGCCATTGATGGTGAAGAACTGGGCGACATCTCCGGTCAGGAAGCCGATAGTCTGCTGCTGCCCCATGCCGGCCGCGAAGTTGATCTACAGTTCCAGCGCGGCCGGGAAGAACAGTCCCTGCGCCTGCGCTACGCCGGCCCGCAGATGGATATCGCCGGCATGTTTGGCTTGCCGGTGAGCATCCAGCAGGTGGTTGAAGGTTCTCCGGCCGATGTCGCCGGCCTGCGCCCCGGCGATATGCTTCTAGCCATGGACGGCGAGCCCCTGGCCGGCGTCACCGACCTGCGGGCCAGGGTTGCCCGCAGCCAGGGCAAGCCAGTATCGCTCACCATTTGGCGCAGCCAGGGCAGCGGTTGGCAAGAGATTACCGCGGAAATGGCACCAAGCTGGGATCCGGTGAACCAGCAATTCCTTATCGGCATCCATATGGGCGGCATGAGCTCTGGCCGCCTGCCTGCAGTCCTGCCGCCGGCCCTGGGCGGCCTGCCCTCGCCCCTCGCCGAAGCGGGCATTGCCGGTAACAGCATTCTCCTCGATAGCCATTTCAATCAAAGCCAGCACCGCCTTGATCTGCGAGTCCTGCCGCCGGAGAGCGAAAGTACCCTTATCCCCTTAAGCGAAGAGGCCTGGCGGGCCCTTGATCGCTTTCGCACGGTGGCCCTGGTCAGCAAACTGGCCGGATTTCGCGATACCCCGGCCCGCTCGCGAAGCCTGCTTGGCGCCCGCATTACCGCCACCGGCCCCGGTGGTAGCGGCCATCCCCGTCCCGGTCATATCACCGTCGAAGCACGCGCTGGATCTGGCGACCTGCGGGAACGGGCGGTGGACTTAAGCGATCTGCCCAGCGCCTGTAATCGCCGCATCCTCGAAATTCCCCCGGGCGCCTATATTGTCAGTACTACCCGTTATAATGAAACCGGTCAGCGCTGCATCGAAATTATCGTTCCCCCAGACAGCCAACGGCCGCAATCGATGCGTCTTGAAGCCGCCCCCATCGGCACCCTCATCGCTTTTGGCATTGAAGAACGGCCCTACGAATTGGAATCCATCACCGAGGCATTCACCCTCGCCAATCACAAATCCATGCAAATGATTGGTAAAACCCTGAGCCTGATTCCCCGATTTTTCATGCCTGGCGAAGAAGGCGGGATTAGCGCCGAGCGCAGCCTGCACGGCCCCATCGGTATTTTCTCAGAATTACAGGCCCGGCTCCAGCACCTGGGTTTCCCCAGCTTCTTGCGCTTGGTGGCCCTAATTGGGCTCAATCTCTTCCTGATTAATCTACTGCCGATCCCGATTACCGACGGCGGTCAATTGGTCATCCTCGGTATTGAAGTGGGTATTCGCCGGCCAATTCCACCGCTGATTCTCAATATTATCAATACCATCGGCTTCCTGCTTATCGTCAGCCTCATGCTCTTTGTCATCGGCCTGGATGTGGCGCGGCAAATCTTCGGTTATTGATTACTCGGCAGCACCTCTACCCGATCCAGCTCTTCGCCGTCCTCGGCAATGACGATAACGCGCAGCCCTTGCTGATTGAGGCGCAGCATCAGCAGGTGGCGCCGGGCGGCGGCGCGCTCAAGGTACCAGGTACTTCGCGGATCGTGCACCTGGCGCACCCCCACCCCCCAGGCACCATCGCCAATATAGGTAATCCCAGTCGGATCCGGGCGGCCAGCGCGAATGGCCGGGGTCCGCTTAT
>REDX01000253.1 GCA_007695355.1 Planctomycetota bacterium | reverse complement strand
TGTCATCTGGCAATGAACACGACCCGGAAAAACCGGCAGCGCTGCCCAGGGACCACCGCCAGAGTCTGGTTAGTATGACTCCTGTTGACGCGGCCCAGTCACCTTGCCGTGTCCATGATCTGCCGAGCGGTTGTGCTTTCGGCAGGAATCCCCGAGCCCAACAACCGGAGGCCCCATGTCCAAAACCCGAGCCCATCGCAGCTGTCACAAGCCAGGCCGCCACACCACCCGCGGCAAGAAATCCGCCCCCCATCGCAGCGCCAGCACCTGTCACCGCTGCGCCAGCGGCGACGGCCCCCACGATGCCCACGCCTGGGTGCGCGACCACCGCCCCATCGACGAGAGTCACTTTATGGTGAGCATGCTGCGCTGCCCCGCCTGCGGCCGCAGGGCCCTCGCCATCTGGGCCGAACTCATCGACTGGCACGGCGGCGACGACAGTACCGCCAGCCTCATTATCCCCGTCCCCCAAGACCACGCCCTCGACCCTACCCTCATCACCGACGAAAAGGCCGTGGAGCGCCTTCTCAGCAGCCTTGGCCCCTGCCCACACCTCGCCACCACCCACCCCCGCGGCGAATCCGCAAGCCCCTGGACCTGGTGCAACGATCAGCCCTTCATTCTGCCTCACGACTAGCCAAGCGGGCCCTACAACACTCCACCCACTCGCCGTTTTCCTTGTAGATTCCGGCGAGGTTGTGCGCATTCAGCTGGCGTGGTAGGTCGTCCCCCGGGTACGGCCGGTGATGGTGGCGTGGCCCTCAGTGATCAGTTGCTTGAACAAAGGACGCAGGCTGGCGGCATCGGTGTTGAGGGCCTCTTGGGCGGCGGCATTGGTTAGCTCACCGCGCTTCTGAAGCAGGCGATACAGCCGGGGGTAGAGGCCACGACCGCTGGGCGGCGGCGTCATCGCGGTGGCAATCTTCGATACGGGTGCGGCCTGAATTGGGCGTGGTTGCTGTTTCGGCCGCTGCGGCCTGGCCCGCTTGGCAGTCTTCTTGCTTCGCGACGGTGGTGGGGCTGCCGCTGGCGAGGCTGCGCTGGGCATTTCCATCTCCAGCCCGAAGAGGGCGCCAAGGTCCTCGCTGGCCAGGACCCGGTGGGACTCGGCGGTGGTGGCGGTGGAGAGGCCCACACCGGCCGAGGCGATCAGGTCGGCGGGGTCAACCCCGCGCAACGTGAACAGCAAGTCTGGCTGCTGGTCCAAGCGGTTACCGATGCCATAGAGGACAGCGGCAACATGCTTGCACATGCGGGCCCCGTCTGGGCAGGAGCAGCCGAAGCTCAAGTCCTTGGGAGTGGGAAATAGTCCATCGCCCTGGCGGCAGAGGCGGCGCATCACGCCCTCGGCCAGGCGGCCCTGCAGGAGGTCGACCACGGATTCGATTGAACCGGCACAGTCGGCGCAGATGGCTTTCCAGTGGGCCTTGGCCACGGGCTTTACGGTGATCGTGGTGCGATACAGCGACGAGCCGCTGACATGAGCCTCAATGCGGCCATCGCGCAGCTGTAAATCGACCACCGAGCCATTGCGGGCGTAGGTCCGGCCGCGCGGCAGACGGTTAGAGAAATCGGCGTAGGCTTCCAAGTTGCTGCACCAGGCCTTACCCCAAGCAGTGGTGGCGATGGCGCGTCCCTCGATCACCACGGGGCAGACACTTTGGCCCTTCTTGGCCCGCTTGGCCATGGCCGCGGCGGCGCGGCGGCGGCGTTCGGCCACTGGCACATAGGGCGCCCAATCTCCGTAGGAGGACATCATATCTCCTGAGTGCTGGCGGCGGTGAGATCAAGGCGCACGAGCTCCAGCAGTTGCTCATCGCTCATCTCGGTGAGGTTGATCTCGCCCTGGCCTTCGAGCAGGTCTGAGGCGAGTTGGCGTTTGTCCTGGATCATGGCGTCGATCTTTTCCTCGATGGTACCCCGGCAAGTAAACTTATGAACCAGCACATTACGGGTCTGGCCGATGCGGAAGGCGCGATCGGTGGCTTGGTTTTCCACCGCCGGATTCCACCAGCGATCAAAGTGAATAACATGGGAAGCGGCGGTGAGATTGAGGCCCGAGCCACCGGCCTTGAGCGAGAGGACAAAGAAGGGGCAGCGCTCGTCCTCTTGAAAGCGGCGGACCAGATCCTTGCGCGCCTTAACCGGGGTCTCGCCGGTTAGCACCAAGCCTTCATGCCCAAAGACACCGGCCAGGAAGGCGGCCAGCGGCGCGGTGGTCTCGCGGAATTGGCTGAAGATCAGCACCTTCTCCTGCTTCTCGCGAATCGTCTCGCAGAGTTCGCGCAGGCGGGCGAATTTGCCGCTGTCGGCCTCCTGCCAGCCCTGGTCGCCCAGCCACTGCGAAGGATGGTTGCAGATCTGCTTGAAGCGCATGAGGAAGGCCAGGACCAGGCCACGGCGGGCGATGCCTTCAGCCGTAGCGATCTTTTTCTGCAGATCCTCGACCGCCTGCTGGTAGAGCGCGGCCTGCTTGCGTGACAGTCCGCACCAGGCGGTGAGCTCGGTCTTGTCGGGCAGGTCGGCGATGACGCTCTTGTCGGTTTTGAGCCGGCGCAAGAGATAGGGTTGGATCAGGCGGCGTAGGGGTGCATAGCCCTCAGGGCCGCCTGCCAGGCGCTTTGACCACGCAGTGAAGGCCTTGGTTGTGCCCAAAAGCCCCGGATTGACGAAGTCGAAGAGCGACCACAAATCACCCAAGCGGTTCTCCACCGGGGTGCCGGTCAGCACCAGTCGTGAGCCGGCCTGCAGTTTCTTGGCCGCCTTGGTTTGCCGGGTGCCGGGGTTCTTGATCGCCTGCGCCTCATCGAGGATGGCCAGGCGCCAAGTCTGCTTCGCAAGCCAGGCAAAACGATGCAGGGAGCCATAGCTCACGATGATCAGATCGTGGGCGGCCAGCTGTTTGGGCGACAGGGCTTTCAGGTCGTTGGCCGCCAGGGCACTGCCATGGGCCACCAGCACCGACAGCCCCGGGGTGAAGCGCTGGGCTTCGGCGGCCCAGTTGCTGAGGAGTGAAGCGGGCGCCACCAATAGGCTGGGGCAGCGGCCTTCCTGCTGTGCGCGCAAGCTGAGCAGGGCCAGCACCTGGATGGTTTTGCCCAGGCCCATGTCATCGGCCAGACAACCGCCCAGGCCGAGGCCGGTGATCAGCGAGAGCCAACGCACACCCCGCGCCTGATACGGGCGCAGGCTTGCGTGGAGACCGGGGATGGCGTCGTTCGCATCCTCGCGCTCGCGCAAGCCACGCAGGGTCTCCGCCAACCAGGGGCCAGCGGACACCTGCGACCAGTCGGCATCCACGGTGTGCTCATCGCCAACGCTGCGACCAACGCCGGCAAGCAGGCGCATGGCTTCATGAAAACCGAGGCCGTCTCGTTTGGCGAGGCGCTCGATCTCCTGGAAGCGTTCTAGGGTGGCGGTGACGCGCTCGCGGTCGACCTCCACCCAACGGCCACGGATAAAGACCAGGGTCTCGCTGCCGGCAAGCAGTTGTTTGCGTTCTGCTGCCGTCAAGGGCTCGCCGTCGAGGACCAGCGACGAGCGGAAGTCCAGCAGGGCATCCTGGCCGACCTGCGAGGGCGCTGTGCTGCCAACCGTTGCTGCCGCCTGAACCCGAGATGGCCTGCCGGATCGCCACGCGGCCGGTAGGCGCACCACCACCCCGGCCCGCTCTAG
Source organism: Planctomycetota bacterium (assembly GCA_007695355.1). Classification (GTDB taxonomy): domain Bacteria; phylum Planctomycetota; class UBA11346; order UBA11346; family UBA11346; genus REDP01. The sequence goes on along the minus strand of REDX01000253.1, from coordinate 5,573 downwards.
GGCCGGTACATCGTGCAGCAGGCGGATGGCCTCGCTCGCCGTCCAGCGCAGCGGGTGAAAGATCTCGCGGTTGGTAATCAGCCCGTTCAACCACGGGCACTGTTCGGCGGCCCGTTGCAACGGTTGTAACAGCGCCAGCAGGCGCGGCTTGTCGGCAGTTGCGGCGTATTCCTGCAAGGCCTGGCCCAGGGGCAGATGCTGGGCCTTGCCGCTGGCAGCCAGGCGGGTGGTGTAGGTGGCCAAGAGCGCAAAGGGCGCGGCGTCATCCTTGCGGTTTTCAGCAAGATGCAGATGCACCCGCCCAACGAGATTCCAAGCCGGATGCAGGCCGTGCAGGAAAGCCTCGAGAGCCAGCCCTGACTGCCCATGTTCGGCCCGGAAGGCCCGATCGATGGCCGACCACAGCCCGAGCAGTTGTTCCGGCGTGAGGTATTCGGCCCCTGCCATCGGTGGCGCGGTCCAGATCCAGGCCTGCACGCTTCCCAGGTCGGGTGCGGCGACTGGTGCGGCAAGGGCGTGTTCACCCAAAGTGCACAGCGTGGTGACGAAACGCAGCGCCTGATCGCGCCACCAAGCCAAGATTGGCGGCAGTGGCGTATCGACCAAGCGGCTGCCCAGTTCCCACAGGCCGCTGCCGGCATCGGCGGCAAAGGCAGCCACCAGGCGCTGGGCCAGTTCATCGGGAAGCGCCTCGCCGTCTGGATGCGGTTCCAGCAGCAAGTGCCCCTGCGGCGTAAAGCGCAACAGGCAGGCCGTGGTCATGGGCAGTCCATCGTGCGCAGGTGCCGTTCCAGTACCGTACATATGCCGTCTAATTCCTCGACCAGATCACGGCTTTGCGCTCGGTTGCAGACATAGCTCAAGGAACCCGTGATTGCATCAAGATCGGCGGCGGTGAACGCAATCCAGCGATAGCGACCATCACGCAGCTGTCGTTCCACCGCGGGATGCAGATCCTCGGCGTGGGCACGGATCAAATCCTTTTCTTCGGGCATCAACTCAATCATCACCGTCGGGGCGTCAGGATGATGTGATGGAGGTGAGGGAGGTGAGGGAGGGCTCATAGAATCTCTTTCCGACACGGGATGTCCCCGTTGCTAAACCTTGCTAGGACTTTTGGCACAATGGTTTTTCAAGCAAGCACCCATTCCCTCTGGCTTGCCGGGCTACTCAAAGTTTGCTACGGCAGGGGTATCGGCGATCCAGTTCATTATTTCCGCCAGGAAGTCCAAACCATATTCCGTAAGATGTCGGAAATTGCACCCCGTCCCAAGGAGTTATGACAGTCGCGAAGGACTTGTGCTCTGTCAGAAACGCAGCGGCGGCGCCTTATACCCCTATGGCCGCCCCATCCCCTAGTCAACGCATCGCCGACTTTTATCGCCTGGTGCGTGCGCGCCTGGAGAATGATCTGCCGCGCCTGCCGGATATGGAACGGGCAGAGCTTGAAGCCGTGCTGTGGTGGTGGGTGATGACCCACGATCGCCTACTGGGGACAGTGCCAACCCAGGAACACTTTGTGGCCTATGAACCCGATCCCGACTTTGCTGCCTGGGAGGCAGAAGTGATGGATATGATCAATGCACGCCTGGCCGCCTGTACGAGTCAGCCAGCCGCAGCCAGCAACGAGGCAGAAACCACCAATATCATCAGCATCCACGGCAGGGCCACTGATGCCGGCCCCGATGCCGCTGGCACAGCCCTATTGGGCGGACTGTGGGAATCGATTAGCGATAGCCCTGAAGAAAACACCGATGAAGAGCATGATGATAACGAGAATGCCGTCACTGACATACCCATGGATGAATGCTGGGAACTCGAGGGCCTGGGCTAACCCGCGCCATGGTGATCAAGCACTCTGAGTAGTCGCCTTTGAATTAAGCAGCCTGTAACCGAATGAATTGCCACAGCCGTAACCCTGGGCAATGGTATTTTTCACGGTATGGCTGAATTAGGACGGGGTGAACAGGTCGTGCAGGTCGGCGATGCCCAAGGCCCGCAGCCCATCACTCATGGTCAGGGCCTGGCCAGCATACACCACCATGCGCTGGGCAAGGGGAGCCACCCCTTGGTGAAAAGCATCCAACTGCTTGCGGAAAACAGGATTCCAGGTCTGGGCAGATTTGATCTCTAGCCCCCATAAATCGCTGCCTCGGCGATGGACCAGATCAATCTCCTGACCATGGCGATCGCGGATAAAGTACAGATCCGCATCCCGAGCATAATTCATGCGTGCCTTCCAACACTCCAACACCACTACATTCTCAAATACCTGACCAACCAGCGGATCTCGGCGCAGCTGATCCGCCGACTCCAGCCCCAACAGATAGCACAGCTGCCCAGTGTCGGCAAATTAGAGTTTCGGCGTCTTGTCGACCCGTTTGCCAAAATTCTCAAAGTACGGTGGCAATCGCAGGATAAGGAACGACGCCTCTAAAATCGACAGCCAATGGCGGATGGTTTTGGCATCCACCCCAACATCATTGCCCAGGCTGCTATACTCAACCAGCTGTCCCACCCGGCCGGCCAATAGTTTTAAAAACTTCTCGAACAGCACCAGATCCTTGAGCTGAATGAGCTGCCGCACATCGCGCTCGACATAGGTGCGCAGGTAGCTGCCATAGGCGGCCACCGGGCGCTGGGGTTGGCAGTGCACCCGGGGCAAAAAACCCTGCACCGCCAAATGACACCAATCGTCACTCGCCAATCCAGCTTGCCGTAATTCGGCCACGGAAAAGGGCAGCAAGGTGAGCATGCCAGTGCGCCCAGCCAAGGACTGGGCCACTGCCTCATGCAAAGCCAACTGGTGGGAACCGGTCAAAACATAGTGGCCCACCCCAGCAGATTCATCTACCCGGCTTTGGATATGGCTCAGCAGATCCGGCAAGCGTTGGATCTCATCAATGATGACCGGCGCTGGATGCTGGGCAAGAAAAGCGACGGGATCGTCGGCCGCAAACTGCCGCACATGGGGTAACTCCAGTGAGACATAACCGAACGAGGGCAATTCACGCCGCGCCAGGGTCGTCTTACCGGCCTGCCGCGGACCGAGCATGGTCACCACCGGAAACTCCGTGAGCTGCAGGCGCAGCTCTGCTCCCAGAACGCGGGCCACATAGGATTCCAGCGGGGATGACGGCTGCGACATGAACCGCAATGTATCCGGCTAATCGGGAGTTCAACTCCTGATTGGCCAGATATGGGGGCGTGCCCATCCCACCCGCCGGCGTTTTCCGCTGCCATCTCAAAGATTGATGACGCCAGCCAAAGCCGAGCGCGCGCTGTCAGAAACCCAGCGGCGGGTCCTTAGTCTTATGACAGCGGCTGCCCGATACGGACCAGAAAGTGAAACGACGCGCTGTGGTGGGACAAAGGTACTTGACAGTGACACTGTTTACTGATATATCTATGCGCCATGACCTCAGACACCACCTTCGATATTCATGCCTTGAGCCACCGCAGCGGTATCCGTGTGCGTACCATCCGCTTTTACACCGCCCAAGGGCTGGTGCCGCCGCCCGAGGGTCGGGGGTCGGGGGCGCTCTACCGCAGCGGACACCTCGAGCGCCTGCTGCTCATCCGCCACCTCCAGGCCGCCCATCTGCCACTGGCTGCCATCCGCAACCACCTCGAGGACCTCGACGACCACGCCGTCAGCGCCAGTTTAGCCGCCGCCGAGTCCGAGCAGCCGCCACCACCATCGGCGATGGCATTGCACTGCGCCGAGCCGGCACCACCCAACTCCTCTTCATCATCCGCAGCATCTCCCGCCACCGACAGCGCCGCCGATTATGTCCAGCGTCTCTTGGCTTCAGCACGCACCGAGTCCAGTCCGGCAGAACAAACGGTGGCCAAGGCATCGCGCAGTTCCTCCCGCAGCACCTCGCGCACTGCTGGCCCCTCCCGCAGCACCTGGGAGCGGGTCTCCATCACTGAGGACATCGAAATCCATGTGCGCCGCCCCCTCACCCGCAGCGACCAGCGTCGCTTAACGGAACTTCTCGAAACCGCCGACACCCTCTTTGCCCCTCCTCCCAGCCAACAGATACAGCCCTAAAGCCCTCCTGAGGAATCCCCCATGCAACTCACCATCGCCAGCGATCGTCAACTCATCAGCACCAAGGGTGGCAGTGTCCGCCATCTGCACCTATGCCTTCAGGCACCGATCGCCGACACGGATGTCCAACGGCCCAGCCTAGATCTCGCCTTAGTGCTCGATCGCTCGGGCTCCATGTCCGGCGAGAAGTGGGAGCGCGCCTGCCAGGCTGCCCAACAGGTGGCACGCCGACTTCAGCCCACCGACCGCCTCGCCGTCGTCGCCTTCGATACGGAAGTCGACACCGTTTTGCCCCCCAGCCCAGGTGGCCGCAACTTGGCCAAGGCCCTAGCCGAAGCACTCACCAACTATGGACCACGGGGCGGCACCAACCTGGGCGCTGGCTGGCTCAGCGGCTGTGCCTTGGTGGGAGATGCCGATGAGCATCAGCGCCTACGCCGCTGCTTTCTGATGACCGATGGCCAAGCCAATGATGGCATTACCGAACCCGCCGAACTGGCCCACCACGCCAGCGAATTAGCCCGGCGCGGCGTGCGCACCAGCACCTTCGGCATTGGTGATGATTTTGAGGAGGGCCTGCTTGGCCCCCTCGCCGATGCCGGCGGCGGCGCCTTTTTTGATATCGCCGAAGCCTCGGGCATTGCCCCCGCCCTCGACCGCGAGTTGGGGGAAACCTTAGCCGTGGTCGAACGCTCGGTCACCCTGCGCCTCAACGCCCCTGGCATCAAACTTGAGGTCCTTGGCAACCGGCCAACCCACTGGGATGGCACCGACTTCGTCATTGACCTCGGTGACTTGGTCAGCGATCAGGAACTCGACATCCTCATTCGCTGCTCCTTCCCGGCAGGGGCCGTGGATACCACCATGGGCTTCGCAGCAACCCTGGCCAGCGCGCGCGGTCCCTTAGGCAGCCAAGCATACCAGTGGATCTTTGCCGCGCGGAGATTAAACAAGGTGCAGGGCCGCAACCGAGCCGTTGACCTCAAGGTCGCACAACAATGCGCCAACCTAGCCCGCCGCGATGCCACCCTGCGCAACCGCGATGGTGACCTCAGTGGATCAGCCGCGCTGTTGTTCTCCATGGCCGAAGAAATCCGCGCCTTCGCCTTTGGCGACAGCGCGCTCCTGGCCATCGTTGATACCCTCGAACAAGAAGCCCACCAACGCCGCGAACAGCGCCTTGAAGCCCGTGAAGCCAAGGAAGTGTACACCCTTTTTTCCCACGCCACCAGCTGCATGGATGTCGATGGTACCCGCCGCCGCAGCGGGCGCGTAGAGTTCTGAGGTGCCCATCCTGCTTTACGGCCAGCACCGCGCGCACTCAATAACCACCACCATGGCGAAGCCACGCATAGATGGGCCAGGCTCTGGTAAGGGCATAGAGCCTGCGACAGCAGCGTTCACGCAGTCTGCCTTGCCTCTGGGTCAACCCTGCCCATAGTCACAGCATGCGTACCATCCTACTTCTCCTCATTAGCGTGGCGGTTGTGTTGCCGGCCACCGAATCTAACCCCCG
>REDX01000224.1 GCA_007695355.1 Planctomycetota bacterium | reverse complement strand
CAATATGAAAATTTTGTCCAGTATCAATAATAACCAACTGATAACTATATGCTTGACTGGAGCTTTGAGTGGCCCTGCCCCGCCCTCAAGACGCCTGCAAGCTGGCCCCTGGAAAGACTGAACCCATGGCGGCAAGTAAAGCCCAGAAACCGATGAAGTCCCTGGCTTTTCGTTGGGCTGTAAGGGCAAACAACCTTGGCTGGTGATTCAGAAGGGCGATGCGCGCCCCTCGGATCGTGGCATCGTGCCCCCGCCTTATACCCCTTTCTGAGCGCAGCGCGTCTCCAAGTCTTCTATGGCCGCATCCAGGTAAGAACGCTCCTCATCGCTGAGGTTGCCTTCGGCTTTAGCGCGCAGGATCTTGAGGACATCGGTGGTATAACGGGCGTAGGGCAGATTCTCCCGACGCTCGCCGCTATCGGGGAAGGGCACCTCGCCCAACTGCATGAGGGCCTGGGTGGCCATACCAGAGCAGAAGGCGAGAAAGGTGGCTTCGGGCAGGGCGCTCATGGGGGGCTCCAAATCGGGGATGATAAACGGCAGGGCAGCAGCTTCGAGCCCGGCGCCGCGGTTCAAGGAGTTCCCGTAAGGATGGGGCGCTTGTAGATGAACGACGGCGACTCTCAAGGGACAGCTAAGGCCCTTGAATGCAGCCTTGAGCAGGATTGAGGGATCGTCATGCTGCAGATTATGACCCTCTCCACTTGGCGCGCTACACGTCTACTCATAGCTCGTCTGTGGTGGAGCGGGCGGCATCAATTGAACCTTATCCTGCGCCAACAGCCCCTGCGCGGGTTGACCATGGCGGTGGTGATTCTCCTCATGTGGCTGGGTATTGGCGCCCTGGTCGGCCTAGTGCTGAACTATCTCTCGCAGCCGGAATTCCTGCCCCTGAAAAATCGCCTCATGGCCACCTTACTGGCCATGTTTTGCTTTGCCCTCTTTTGGCTGATTACCTTTTCCCATGCCATCTTGGTATGGGGTGCCTTATTACGTAATCAAGGGGCCCAATTTTTGGCCCAACTCCCCCTGCCGGCGCGCAGCCTCTACTGGGGGGCCAGCGTTGAAGGTGGGATCTTTTCTAGCTGGGCGGCTATGGTCCTTGCCGTCCCCCTGCTGCTGGTGCTAGCCCAGGAAGCGGTGGACCCCTGGCGCTTCCTACCCGCCGCCGCCTTGAGCCTGATCGCCTTCCTCGCCTGCTGCCTGAGCCTGGGCTCGTGGCTGGCCTTGCTGCTGGCGCCGCTGGTGGAGTGGGTTAGGCGCCATTTGGTTATAACCAGCGTGACGGTGGCGCTGTTGCTGGGTGGTTTCGTCATGGCTGGGCTACTACAATGGGGCGCCCAACGTCCGGATGCCGGATTCCTGCGCGCCACCATCGGTTTTCTCAGCTTCGCCGAGCACCCCCTGCTGCCGCCGGCCTGGGCCGCCGAGTCCTTAGTTAGCGCCCTGCGAGGCGACTTTGCCGCTTGGACTTGGCACGTCTTTCTTTTAGTCAACCTCGCCGCAGCCTTGGCGGTGGGCGCGGAGACCCACTGCCATTATCGCCTGCGCCCTACCCTCAATCGCATGGCTGGTGCCAGCGAACGCGGCCTACGAGGACAGCAGCGACAGGCCAAAGCGTGGCCGGGCCTATGGCCCCTGCCCCCCGCCATCGGTATCCTGGTGCGCAAGGACCTGCGGCTCTTTCGCCGGGACCCGGCGCAAATCCTCCAATTCGCCCTCTATTTCGGCATGCTGGCCCTCTACATAAGTCTCCTCCCACGCTTTGATCAGAGCTTCCAATTCGACGCTGCCTGGCGGCCCATGATCAGCTTGCTCAATCTCACCGCCGTCGCCATGGCCCTGGCCACCTTTACCGGCCGTTTTGTCTTCCCGCTCCTTGGCCAAGAGGGCAAACGCCTATGGCTTTTAGCCCTGGCCCCCTGGCCGCGGCATACCATTGTCAGCGCCAAGTGGACCTTCGCCGTGATTATTGGCCTGCCGGTCTGCGTCGGCCTGGTGGTAAGCTCGGGCTTCCTCTTAGAATTAGACCCGCGTATGGTTGCCTATCAGGGCCTCGTCGCAGCCGCCATGGTCTGCGGCTGCTCGGCCATGTCCCTGGGCCTCGGCGCCCTCCTCGCCGATTACCGCGAAGACGATGCCGGCAAGGTGGCGGCCGGTTACGGCGGCACGATAAACCTTCTCGCCAGCCTTGGCTTTATCGCCCTATTATTGGCCGGCGCCGCTTATCCGATTTTCGGCGCCGCCCGCATGCGCTTTGAATATGGCATTATCTGGACCTTGCTCATCAGCATCGTTTGGACCAGCGCCGGCCTAATCCTCGCCCGCCGGGCCTTCGCCCAGGCGCGGCTGAGCGGATAGCTCATTCCACCATAGGCCTCGTCTACTACTGGTGGACGCACATGCCGAGGGCGTCGGCGGCGGCTTCCATGACCGCTTCGGAGAGGGTTGGATGCGCATGCACCGTTTCCATGATTTCCTTGGCGGTGCTTTCCAGTTTGAAAGCCAGGGATAATTCGCCGAGCATTTCCGTGGCATCAACACCAGCGATGTGGGCGCCGACAATGCCGCCGTACTGCTTTTCAAAGAGGAGTTTGACAAAGCCCTCGGGGTGGCCGATGGCCTTAGCCTTGCCGGAGGCGGCGAATTGGAAACGGCCGATATTCACCTCAATGCCCTTTTCCTTGGCCTTGCGCTCGGTCAGGCCCAGGCTGGCGACCTGGGGCTGGCAGTAGGTGCAGCCGGGAATCTGGGCGTAGTCCACCGGTTGGGGATGACCGCAGATATGGCCGACGGCGGCCTCGCCTTCAAAGCTAGCCTTATGCGCCAGCAACTGCTTACCGGCCACATCGCCAATGGCGTAAATGCCCTCGGCGGTGGTGCGCTGGTGTTCGTCGACTTTAATGAATCCTCGCTCGTCCAATTGCACCCCGGCCTTATCCAAATTGAGCCCATCAGTGTTGGCGAGGAAACCCACGGCCACCAAAACCTTTTCCACCTCAAGGGTGGTTTCGGCGCCCTTGCTGTCTTGCAGGTGCACGGTGACCGATTTTTTGCCGACATCGACCTTGGTCACCTTGGTGGCGGTGCGCACCTTGACCTTTTGCTTGGTAAACTGGCGCTCAACAAATTTCGCCACTTCGTGGTCTTCTAGGGGCAGGACCTGATCCATCACCTCTACCACGGTGACCTCTGCGCCCATGGTAGAGAAGAAGTAGCCAAACTCCATGCCGATGGCGCCAGCGCCAATGCAGAGCAGAGATTTCGGCAGCTTCTCTAATTCCAGGGCATGCCGGTAATTGATCATCCGAGTGCCGTCCACCGGCAGGTGAGGGAAGGTGCGGGGACGGTGGCCAGTAGCGATAATAATCGCGGCTGCGCTGTAAGCGGTGGCCTTACCCTTGCCATCGGTGACTTCGATAGCACCGGGACCGGTAAAGGATGCGGTGCCTTCGATGACGGTAATTTTATTTTTTTTCATCAAGAAATCGATGCCCTTGGACATGCCGCCGGCAACCTCGCGGGAACGACCCATGACCTTGGCAAAATCGGCTTTGACACCGGTTACATCCAAACCGAATTGATCGGCATGTTGCATGGCCTGGAACATCTCGGCGGATTTGAGCAGGGCCTTGGTGGGAATGCAGCCCCAGTTCAGGCAGATGCCACCCAGGTGCTCGCGCTCAACCACCGCAGTTTTCTTCCCTTGCTGGGCCGCCTTAATCGCCGCTACATAGCCGCCGGGGCCAGCACCAATGACAATTACATCAAAATCAGCCATGGGAAAATCTCCTTAGAAGACAGCGGACAGAGGCGCGGCAACCAACAGCGAGCGACGAACAGCGTTTGCGAATTCATGCCGAGCTGGGGCTCGGCGCTCAATGGTGGGAAGCTAAGGGCCCCCCTGGGATCGCCGAGTTGTACTCGGCCAATGAAAACAGCGCCCGCGAAGCGGGCCATCCTCTTCCAGGGTCCTTAACTTCCCGCCATTGGATCGGCGATCCCAGGGCGAAGCCCTAAAGTAACAAGGAAGCAGGACGCTCGAGGAGCTCGCGCAGATCGCGCAGGAATCCAGCGGCGTCGGCGCCATCGACCACGCGGTGGTCGCAGCTGAGGGTGACGCGCAAGGTCTTACCGGGCACAACGCTGCCATTCTGCACCACCGGCTCGTCCTTAATGCCACCAACGGCAATGATCGCGCATTGGGGAGGATTGATGATGGCATTGAATTCCTCAATGCCATACATGCCCAAATTGGAGATGGTAAAGGTGCCGCCTTCGAATTCCTTAGGCTGCAGGCTACCTTCCTTGGCTTTGCCGGCGAGACTGCGTACAGTCTTGGAAATTTCACCCACCGAGAGGGCATGGGCGCCAAAGACGATGGGGGTAATCAATCCGTCAGGAATGGCCACCGCCACCGAGATATCGGCGCTATCGTGCTTCACAATGGTGTCTTTGACGTAGGTGCTATTGACCGTGGGATGCTGACGCAGGGCCAGGGCGCAGGCTTTCAGCACCAGGTCGTTAAAAGTTATTTTAACCCCTTCAAAGGCGGTAAGCTGCTCGCGCAGGGCCACCATGGGTCCAGCGTCAATGCGCTCTGTGACATAGAAGTGAGGGATTTGCGTCTTCGACTGCAGAAGACGGCGGCCAATGACGGTGCGCATCTGGCTCATCTTGCTGGATTCGTCGGCACCATCCTTGCGGCTCAGTTTGCGCTTGGGCTTGGCGGCGGGGGCCGCAGGGCCAGCGGCACCGATACGGGCAGCGCCGCTTTCAATGGCGGCCTGGACATCGGCTTTGACGATACGGCCATCGGGGCCAGAGCCGTTGAGCTGACCGAGATCGATGCGGTGCTCGGTGGCCAGGCGCACCGCCACCGGGCTGGCCCGCTTGCCCTTGGGCAGGGCGCCGGCCTTATCGCCAGGGGCCTTCTCAGGCTTGGGGCGACTGGGGATTGCCGGAGCTTCCGGTTCGGGTTCGCTGGGCTCGGCTTTTTCTGCGCCTGGAGCGGCGCCGCCGGCCAATTCTGCATTTAAGGCCTTGGCCTTATCTACAGCATCGCCGAGATCTTCCCCCTCTTTGCTCGTCAGTAAGCCAGCCACCGCATTAACTTTAGCAAGCGTCCCGGCCTCGATCAGAACTTCGGCCAGGTAGCCACCTTCAAGGGCTTCCCATTCCACCACCGCCTTATCGGTTTGCACTTCAGCAATCACCTGGCCGGGGCTGATTTTCTCGCCTTTTTTGACGTGCCAGGCAACGAGGGTGCCCTCCTCCATGGTGGGGGACAGACTGGGCATGGTGAGTTCGGTGATCATGGCTGTGGTACTCTCTCTCGCAGGTTTCGGTCACTCATGGCAAGTAGCAATGGTTCATATCCAGGACGGATGGCGGCCTTAACGATACAGCGCGGTATGCACGGCTTCGCGAATGCGGCGTACATTGGGGATGGTTTCGGCTTCGAGGTTGGCCGCGTAGGGCAAAGGGCATTCCATCTGGGTGACGCGACGTATCGGAGCGTCGAGATCATCGAAGGCCAATTCCTGGACCTGGGTGGTGATCTCAGCGGCGCAACCGCCAAATTCATGACATTCTTCGACGATCACTAGGCGGTTGGTTTTACGCACCGATTTGACAATCAGATCGATATCGAGGGGTTTGATCGTGCGCGGATCTACCACCTCGCAGGAAATGCCCTCGCTGGCCAACTCTTCGGCAGCGGCGAGGGCGCGATGGACGCAGCGGTTAATCGCGACAATGGTGCAATCCGTTCCCTCGCGCTTAATGTCGCCAACGCCCAAGGGCAGGAGGTATTCCTCCGTGGGGATCTCCTGCTTAAAGGAATAAAGCATCTCGTTTTCAAGGAAGCAAACCGGGTTATTATTGCGGATCGCAGTTTTCATTAACCCCTTGGCATCATAAGGCGTGCTTGGACTAATTACGATCAGGCCGGGGAAGTGTGCGTAAAGGGCCTCTACCGAATGCGAGTGCTGCGATGATACACGGGGACCAGCGCCATTGGGGCCGCGCATAACCATGGGAATATTAAACATGCCACCGGACATGTAATACATTTTTGAGGCATTGGAAATAATCTGATCAAAGGCAACAAAACTAAAATTCCAACTCATGAACTCGATCACCGGGCGCAAACCTGCCATCGCCGCGCCTACGGCCAAGCCAGTAAAACCATTTTCGGTGATCGGGGTGTCGATAATCCGCTGCGGGCCGAAACGGTCGAGCATGCCTTTGGTGACTTTGTAGGCGCCATTGTATTCAGCGACTTCCTCTCCCATGATGAAGACATCACCATCGCGCTCCATCTCCTCGGTGAGGGCTTGGCGGATGGCTTCGCGCATCTCCACAGTTTGCATATCGGCTTCGCTCATGGGGGCTGCTCCAGTGACATTACCTGCCCAACCGTGTGCGGCTGGACAGCGGGGAACTCAGACGGTATCGGGGGCGAGGACGTGTTCCATGAGTTCGCTCATGGGCGGGACGGGACTATCCTCGGCATAGGCCACCGCCTCTTGGATGCGGCCGCGAATCTCTTCTCCCCAGCCTTCGATATCGGCATCGGTTGCCCATTCGACCTTCACGAGATCGGCGGCAATACGGCCGATGGGATCAATTTCGCGGTACTTTTTCACTTCATCCTTGGTGCGGTAAAGACCGGGATCCGAAAGCGAGTGCCCAAAATAGCGATAGGTTTTGGCTTCAATAAGCACCGGCTTGTAGGTTTTGCGCGCATAGGCCACGGCTTCTTGGGCGGTCTTCCACGAAGCATAGAGGTCAAGCCCATCAAAGGTATAGGCGCGCATATTATAGCCGGGGGCTTTGGCCTCGGCCATATTTTCCACCGCCACCGCCCGCGAGCAGGCGGTACCCATGCCGTATTGATTGTTTTCAATGACGTAAAGGGCAGGCAGGCCCCAGAGGCTGGCAATATTCAGGCTTTCATGGAAGGTGCCCTGGGCCACCGCACCATCGCCCATAAACGTGACGCTAACCCCGTGGGTATCGCGGTATTTGCATGAAAACGCAGCGCCGGTTCCGACTGGGGTTTGACCACCCACAATGCCGTGGCCGCCAAGCATTTTGAGCTCTTTGGAAAAAAAGTGCATTGAGCCACCCTTGCCGCGCACATTGCCGGTCACCTTACCAAAGAGTTCGGCCATCAGTTCTTTAGGTTCAAGACCAGAGAGCAGGGCCTGGGCATGGCAGCGGTAGGAGGTGACGGTGTAATCGCGACTCGTTTCCAAATGATCGAAAAAGCCGGTGGCAACCGCTTCTTGGCCGGAATAGAGATGGAGAAAGCCGGCAATTTTCTTGGCCTGGAAGGCCTTGGCACAGGCCTGCTCGAATTCCCGAATCAGCACCATGCGCTTGTAGAGGGCAATCAGTCGCTCGCGGCCAATCTCCTCACGCACCTTGTCGGCATTGGTCTCCAGGGTTTGCGTGGATGCGGACATGGTATCCTCCAGGAGTACGGTCCGTAGGCGTAGCCGCGGACCCAAGTGAGCAGCAGGGCTTTTGAGGGCTAATTGTCCTCGTTGGTCTCGTCTTCTTCTTCGGTCTCGCTAGCCGCTTCTGCCTCTGTGGCAGCTGCGTCATCTTCAGGAAGATCGCCAAAGGTCACGCCGCTGCCGTCGCTGCTGTCGTCAGCGGGGGGGGCCGGTGGCGCGGCTGGGGGATCTGCAAGCTCTGCCTCGTCTTCATCCGCCGGTTGCACAAGCGCAGGGACTTCCCCCTCTTCTATCAACGCTGGCGGGGGCAGGTCTGTTGGGTCTTCAGCCTCTAGCGGCGCGGATGCAGCTGGCGCCCCAGATGCGCTTTCAGCACCTGCTCCGGCGGCGGTGAAATCACCGGAGGGCCGGATAGCGAGGATGACAATCATGACAATGAAGAGAAAGGACAGCCAACCGGTGATTTTGGCCAACTTCTTATTGGCGCCAACACCCAGGGCGCCGTCTAATTGGCCACCGCCGCCAAAGGCCGAGCCAACGTCACCAGCGCCACCCTGGAGCAGCACTAGGCCGATAACCACGACGCCGACGATCCAAATGGCGATGGTAGAAATATCTTGCAGAACTTCGAGCACGGGTTGGACCCCTTTCCTGCGCCATGCGCGGCGCGAGCCATTTACCATTATGGGGCCACTGAGCGCGCCCCAAGCAATCGTCCCTCAAACCACTGAACAAAAAGCGTCCCGAGATACCCCGCGGCGCCTGACTCCGCCTAAGCAGCGGCGATAATGCCGAGGAAGTCCTCGGCCTTCAGACTTGCACCACCAACCAAGGCGCCGTCGATATCCGGCTGCGCCAAGAGTTCGGCGGCGTTGCCGGGCTTCACCGAACCACCGTAAAGGATGCGCAGATCATTGGCGAGATCGCCAAGCACACCAGCTAAAACACTGCGCACAAAGGCGTGGGCTTCCTGCGCCTGCTCGGTACTGGCGACCACCCCGGTGCCAATGGCCCAAACCGGCTCATAGGCAACCACCAACTGCGTGAGCTGAGCGGCATCGATGCCAGCCAGGGCACCGGTGATCTGCTGACGCAGCACCGTTTCCAGCTGTCCGGATTCGCGTTCGCTGAGAGTTTCGCCAATGCAGAGAACCGGCACAAGGCCGGCGCGCAGAACGGCCTTAAGCCGCTGAGACACGGTTTCATCGGTCTCGTGGAAAAACTGGCGACGCTCGCTATGGCCTAGCAGAACATGGCTGCAGCCGGCGCTTTGAATCAACTCAGCGCTGAGTTCGCCGGTGAAAGCACCCTTGACTTCCCAGTGGCAATTTTGCGCTCCCACCTGGACCTTCGAGCCCGCCGCCGCGGCAATGGCATCAGCGATACCGAGGGCGGTTGGACAAACCAGGATCTCGGCGGTGGTGCCGCCCAAGCCTGATGCAATGGATGTCACCAATTCCCGGCCTTCGGCGGGGCTCAAGTGCATTTTCCAATTACCGGCAATAAGATGGGTACGAGCCATGAAAACTCCCTGAAAATAACGGCGTTAAAGCGATATAGAGCCTGACTGGGGCGACGGATGTCCGCCATCAGACGATGTCGGGGAGCGAACCGTAGGTGCAGCCATACCACGGTCAATGGTTTGCGAGCGGTCAAGCATTGAGCAAATGGATCTCGGCCTAGGCTCCCGCAATGCCAATACGCGTACTTATCGATGGACTCGGCCTCATGGGAGGCTCCTTAGCCGCTGCCCTGAGCGCTGCTGGCCACCAGGTGTGGCTGCACCACCGCCGCCCTGAAGTCGCCGCGGCCGCCGCTAAACGGGGCTGGGGCGAAGCGGTGGACGACCCCCGTCAAGCCGCCGCTGCCGAGGTGGTGGTGACCTGCGTACCCGTGCGAGCAGTGGTAGAACGGGTGCGCGCCCTGCATGAAAGCTGCCCGCGGGCGGTGATTACCGATGTGGGATCCACTAAGGGCTCGATCTGTCGCGATTTAGGGGATCTCGGCGCGGCTGGGGCCTTTGTCGGCTCCCATCCCATGTGCGGCAGCCACGCTTCGGGCCTTGAGCATGCCCGCGCCGATCTTTACCGCGGCGCCACGGTGGTGGTGTGCCCACCCTATCCCGGCCCGGAGGAGAGCGTGGTCCGCATCTGCGAACTGTGGCAGAAATGCTGCGGTGCCCGGGTAGTGGCCTTAGAGCCGGATCTCCACGATCAGGCGGTGGCCCGGGCCTCGCATCTGCCACACATCCTCAGCGCCCTGGCGGCGCGGGGCTTGGATCAGCGGGCCCTACCCCTGGCCGCCGGCGGCTTCCGCGATACCAGCCGGGTGGCCGCCGCCTCGGCACCTCTCTGGTCAGACATTTTGCGCGAAAACCGCCAGGCCATCCTCGCCGCCATTGCAGGGAGTATCAGCGATCTGGCACAATTAGCCCAAGCCCTTGAGGCGGACAATGAAGCCGCCATTGTCGCTTGGCTGGAAGGCGGCCGGGAACGGCGGCTGGCCTTTGAACATCAGGCCTCAATCAACGCAAAGGCCTGATCGGGCGTCTCGACATTGCGGCAGCTCACCCCCTCCACGGTGCGGCTAATCATGCCGCAGAGGGTTTTGCCCGGGCCCAGCTCCCAAAATTGATCGACCCCGGCGGCTTGCATGGCAATCACCGAATCGGCCCAGCGCACCGGCATCGTGAGCTGGCGCACCAGGGAGGGCGCAATCTCATCGGCCCGCTGCACCGGCTGGGCGCTGGCATTGGCCCACACCGGCACCCGTGGATCGCGGAAGTGGGTGGCGTCGAGGGCGGCCTGAAGGCGCTCGGCGGCCGGCGCCATGAGGGCCGAATGGAAAGCCCCCGCCACCGGTAGCGGCATGGCGCGGCGGATACCGTGATCGCGGGCGGCGGCGACGGCGCGCTCGCAAGCGGCGCTGGTGCCGGAGATCACCACCTGGCCCGGGGCATTGAGATTAGCCACCTGCAGCACCTCGCCCTGGGCCACCGCCGCGCAAAGGGCGCTGGCCGAAGCCTCGTCGGCGCCAATCAGCGCCACCATGCCCGAGGGCTGAAGTTCGGCCGCGTCCTGCATCGCTTGGCCGCGCAGGCGCACCAGGCGCAGGGCATCGGCGAAATCCAAGGCATCGGCGGCGAGGAGGGCGGTATATTCGCCCAGGCTTAAACCGGCGGCGGCCTGAATTTCCACCTGCTTCAAGACATCCATCATCACTTCATGGGCCATCCAGCTCATAACCAGAATTGCCGGCTGACTCATATCGGTGCGGGTGAGTTCTTCCATGGGGCCATTGGCGATAATGTCCGAGAGGCTCATATTGAGCACGTCATCGGCCTCATCGAGAATGCGTCGCGCCACCGGAAAGCGCGTTGCCAATTCCATTCCCATGCCCACAGCCTGCGCCCCTTGGCCTGGAAAGACGAGTGCAATACCCATGAATAAGTCCCCTGAAAAAGCCCGGTGATTGATGGAAGGGTAAGAGCATCACAGGCCCGATTCCCTGTCCATCGATGAATTAAGCAAACCCAGCGAAAAGCATATCCTGAAGCCAGCCATGGAAGAGGAAGGCCGTAATGGCGCCGGCAACCAAATAGGGCCCAAACGGAATTTCCCGCCCGCCGCCGCAGAGGCGCATGGGGATGCCGATGAGCGAGCCGTAGATAGCGGCCAGGAAAAAGGTGAAGAGTACCCCCATCGGGCCGAGAAAAGCCCCCATCCAGGCCAGCATTTTTACATCCCCATAGCCCATAGCATTGCGCCCAAAGGCCCAGGTGCCAAATAAACCCACGGCGTAGGGCAAACACCAGCCAACCAGAGAGCCAAGCAGGGCATGGCTTAAACCTAAGACCAGGAACAGGGGTAGGTCTGGGCCCTCCACCGGATCCGACCACCAGGCAGACAATAGCAACAGCAGCAAGGCTGGCTGCAAGGCGATAACAAACCACCACAGACCCTTGGCAAAGGCGCGGTGATCCTCCTCGCGCCAGGGAAAGGGTCCGCGAATACGGGTGCCATAAACCCAGCGTGCAAAGGGCAGGCTGGCCAGCAGCAAAACGCAAACCAAGACCACCACTCCGGCAATCAGCAAGCTACCGCCGCCAATGGTCCACATCGCCACCACCGCACCATCGGCAAGGGTTTGCGACTGCACATAAAAAATGAGCAAGTAGGAGGCCTCAGCCATGCTGCCGACAAGCAGGAGGGCGAGAAAGGGCGCCAGCAGCTGCAGGGGCTTGGACAGTTCATCGGGGATAATCAGATGCTCAAGGTCGGTGAAGGTGCTGACAATCAGCGCCCACATCGCCACGAGCAAGGCCAGGGCCGCCAATACCGGGGCCAGCCAAGGCAAGTGCACCCAATCGGCAAGGACAATACCCAGGGGAGCGGTAAGCTCAGCGGGATGGGTAAACACCCACCAGCAGATAAGCCCAGTGGCGAGGGCGGTGACCAACTCCACGGTCAAGACCGACAGGGGAATGCGCGCCCCGCACCAGCGGCAGCGCCCGCGCAGGGCCAGCCAGCCGAAGATCGGCACATTATCATACCAGCGCAGCACCGTTCCGCAGTCGCCGCAATGGCTGGGCGGGCGGACAATGCTCATGCCCTGGGGCAGGCGATGGATAATCACCCCCAGGAAGGAGCCAATAAAGGCACCCATTACCAAACCGATCATCAGGGGCAGCATGCGTCGGTTCTGGAGGGCAGAGCGACAAGGCAAGGGGCAAGCACCAGCGGCAGCCAAAAGCGCCTGACGCGCCGCCCTTGAGCCGCCGCTCAGCAGTGCACCATGAAAGGGCCTCGCTGCCACCAAGCACCAGCTGCCAACCATCAAGGACTCCGGTCATGCAACCCGCCATCTGCTTTGTTTGCCTCGGCAATATCTGTCGCTCCCCCAGCGCGGAGGCGGTCTTCCGCCAGCTGGTAAGCCAGCGCCCCGATGCCGCGCAGTGGCGCATCGATAGCTGCGGCACCGGCGACTGGCACGTCGGCAAGCGCCCAGACCCCCGGGCCCTGCGCGCCCTCGCCCGCCGCGGCTATGAAAGCGAGCACCGCGGCCGCCAACTCTGCGCCGGTGATTTTCAGAACTTTGACTGGCTGCTGGTAATGGACGATAGCAATCTCAGCGATGTCCGCGCCGTTGCGCCAAGCCAGAGCCGAGCCCGTATTGCCAAACTCTCAGACTGGGATCCGCTGCAACAGGCGCAGGCGGTGGCCGATCCCTACTACGGCGGCGAAGAAGGCTTCGCCAGCGTGCTGGACCTCATCGAGCGCTGCTGTGAGCATTTTCTGCAGCAGGAATATCCGCGCAAATAAGGCCGGCGAGATCCGCCTGCACCCGCGGCGGCAGCACCGAAAAGCCCTCGGCGCGATAGCGCTGAAGCCACTGCGCCGAGGTGCGCGGCCCAATCCCATGGGCGCTCTCCAGCATCCAGGCCTGCACCATCTCTGCCGGCAGGGGCGGCGGCGACGATGGCTGGCGCTGCCGCAGCCAGCCCGTCGCCATCAGCACCAGCACCAAGACAAGGGCGGCATGGAGCTGCCAGCGCTCTTTGCGCTCGCGCCTCTGGATGGCTGCTTGTAAATCCTGCGGGGTTAGCGGAGAGAGCATCTCAAGGGCCGCCGGCGGGACGCCAAACCCGCGTAAAGCGATCGCGCTCTGCGCTATCGGTCACCGTCCGACTGGCAAAACCGTGACTTTGAACCAACCGTGCCAAGGCCGCCCCCTGGGTATCCCCATGCTCAAGCCAGCATACCCCCTCTTCGGCCAAAGCCGCCGCCAATTGGCCCAATAGGCGGGCCATGGCATCCAAACCCTCGGGCCCGCTAAATAGGGCTAGGGCGGGCTCAAAGGCCAATTCCGGATCACAGCGCGCGCGCTCGTCCTCGCCGACGTAGGGTAGATTGGCAACGATGACTTGCCAAGGCCCGGGCGCATGCAGCAAAAGATCCGAGGCGGCAAAGCGCACCCGCGCCCCCAAGGCCTCGCCATTTGCCTGGGCGCAAGCCAGGGCCTCGGCACTAATATCCACCCCCCACACCTCGGCCTGGGGCAAAGCCGCCGCCAGGGCCAGGGCAATCGCCCCAGAGCCGGTGCCTACATCCAGCAGCCGTGCCCCTTCCCCCTGCGCCAGGGCCTCACCGGCAACCAGAGCCACCAATTCTTCGGTCTCCGGCCGCGGCACCAGCACCGCCGGACTTACCTGCAGTTCAAGGCCGCAGAAGGGCTGGGTACCGAGAATGTAGGCCAAGGGCTCGCGCCGACCCCGACGCTGCACCAATTGGCGCAAACGGGCCACCTCCTCGCCATCCAGCAAGCGATCAAACTCGGTAAACAACTGCAGCCGTTCGCAATCAAGGGCGTAACAAAAAATCCACTCCGCCTCGCGGCGGCCATTGGTAATGCCCCGTTCGACCAAATAAGCACCAGAGCGCCGTACCAGATTAAGCAGGGTAGGGGCCTCATCCATAAGCGCCAGAATACGCCGCCCCCGCAGGCCACAACCACCCAGCCGACACGCAAGGAAGGTGATAATACAAACGTGGCGAGCAACGACGCTTGTCGGCCGAGCATTGCACGCCGATCAAGGATGGGCAAACGCTCTTCCCGGGGAAAGCCAGCCCCATCTCGCAAACCATCAACCCACCAAGGCGTTGATTTACTCAGCGCTATCTGGCCAGGGCTGGGTGCGCACCTGCGGGCCTCCCAAAAGCTGACGCTCCTCGCTACCCGGTGGCTGCCATTCGACAATGAGGCCAGCGCCACCACCACCCTGCATCCAATCCACTTGAATAGCGTAGGAGCGACCAGCTTCCAAATCGATGCTGCCCTCGCGCAATTGCATGCCGTGCATGCCCCAATTATCGACGATTTCTTCGCCGTCGATAAAGAGACGACTGCCATCATCGGAATTGGTAAAGAAGGTATAGTTGCCACTTACCTCCACCACCAATGTACCGATAAAGCGACCAGAAATATCGGTTCGATTTTCGATGGGGAATTGGCTGCCATCGCCATCGGGCCAATTGAGCACGGTTTCAATGGTGCGCAGTTCCACCGGCTCTTCAAATTCCCGATTGTGAAACCACTCGACGCGAAAGCCCTCCTCGGCAATGCCGGCGCGGCTGGCGTGATTCATCGCCCAGGCTCGGGCATCGGCGCTATCGGCCTGCTCGTAAGCTGCCTCGACCAGCGCATGCACCCGCTCGGCGGCGCCATCGCCTAAGTATTCCTCAATCCGCGCATCGTCACCCAAGGCGTAGATGAGATCGATGGTATCGCGCCGCTTGAGCCCCTCCGCCGCCAAACCCATCTCCAGATGAGAGGCCAGGGAAGACGAGGGGCCTGCGAGGGCAACAATGGAACTGCGCAGGTGGATCAGCAATTCCTCATTATCCGCCTCCCGGGCCTGGAGCATGTGTTCCCAAAGAGGCTCGATCGCCTCATGATGCCGCAGCACCACCAGCATATTGGCGATCTGCGCCGCATGCTCGCCCCTCGCCTCCTCCAAGGCCAAAAGCAGCATAATCGGCGCTGCATCGCCGCCGGCGAGAATTACACTGCGAGCCTGTCGCTGCTCCACCGCATTGCCGCCCAGAAGGTCCACCGCGCGCTGCAATTCCGGGGCTAAGCGTGCCTTCACTCGAAATTCCTGCATCTGCTGAGCTA
Organism: Planctomycetota bacterium; assembly: GCA_007695355.1. Taxonomy (GTDB): domain Bacteria; phylum Planctomycetota; class UBA11346; order UBA11346; family UBA11346; genus REDP01. Next base: position 20,212 of record REDX01000224.1, on the reverse strand, counting down.
AGTTTTCTGCCTGCTGCGGATTCGCCAATGACAGGGCCGCCTCGGCCCGATTGCGTGCCTCCAAAAACTGCGCCTGCTCTCGCAGCAGCGCCAGTTCTGCCTGCAAGCCCTCCCAATCTAAGCCTGAAACGCCATCGGCCTGCGGCTCCGGCGCCACATTATCGACAATATCCGCAGTCTCCTTCGGTTCCTCAACCACCGCCGCCGTCGGCATATCCACGGGCTCATCAACCGGCTCCTCCGCCGTGAACTCGGCGGAATCCACCGGATCCGGCGCCGAAGTAGCGGCCTCTCTCTCCGGTGCCTGTGACGACGCCGACTGCACCGGCGCCGGATCCGGCGCCCCAGCCGCATCATCACTTCCCCCACAGCCCAGCACCAACAGCGCCCCAGCCAGCAGAGCCACCACCATCCAAGCCTGCCATCCCACCTGTTTTCGCAATGCAATCATATATATCCCCATTCCAGTGTAATTACACTAATAGCAGTTCATTAGCAGCGCCAGCAATTGCTGGCGCATATGCGGTTAAGGCTAGGCAAAGCCCTGTAATCTCAAGGATAAATCATCTCATAGGATCTAGTAGACCCCGAGAAAAGAAGGCTTATCTCCAAGGTAAACGCGCTCAATCGCCAATGTGACATACGCTAGCGCCAGCGGAATTTACGCGGAGGCGAAATGGTGGGACTCAAGTCCCACCCTCCGGGCGGCGCGTTGCGCCGGGGGGCAAGGGGGCAGAGCCCCCAAAAGGTGTCGAACCACGCCAACCGCCCGTGAGCGCCATACGCCAGAAGGGCGGGGGGCAGCGGGGGAGCCCGAGGGGGACTGGCGCCGAGGGGCGGTGGCTGGATATAATCGCGAAGCGATCCAGCCACACGTGCAGGGGCGAATGCCCCGAAACGTGAGCCCCGACAAAGCCAGCGGGGTAGGCCCGCAGGGCCGTAGGGGCGGAGCCCCTGAGCAAAAAGCGCCGAGGGGCGGTGGCTGGATATAATCGCGAAGCGATCCAGCCACACGTGCAGGGGCGAATGCCCCGAAACGTGAGCCCCGACAAAGCCAGCGGGGTAGGCCCGCAGGGCCGTAGGGGCGGAGCCCCTGAGCAAAAAGCCCCCTCGAAACTAAAGCGGCCCAACCAGTATCGAAGCCGTCCACCGTCGCACAAATCCTACCCGCTCATACACCCGAATGGCGGTGGTATTGTCGGCGAGAACTTCCAGGCCGATACTGCGCACGCCATGCCGGTATTCTTCACCAATAAGTCCCTGGATAAGCGTCGTGCCGTAACCTTTACCCTGGCGGCGGGGATGCACCGCATAGAGGGAGAGCCAACTGCGACGGCCCAGGCCTTTTACTGCGGCGACGGCAACGATATTGCCGCTAGCTTGCAAAATATAGTGGCGGTAGCCCTGTCGTTCCCGTTCAAAGAGAGAAACGTCACAGTGGCTGCTATCGGGGAAGCAGGTCATAATAATGCTACCCACCTCGCTATGATCACTGAGACGAGCCAGGGCAACTCCAGGGGCTTCCATGGGCTCAGTGCCATCAAGCTGGCGTTCATAGAGATGATTATCCTTCCACGGCGCCATGCCATGGGAGAGGAAGAAGGCACGGGCGCGGCGATTGCGGGTATCATTGAGCACCCGCACACTCTCAAAGCCCCCCTCGCGCAGGGCCTGCCGGGCGCGGTCAAGCAGGCGCGGACCAATGGTGTAACCCTGATGCCCACTGGCCACCACCGGGCCCCACAGGGTAACCTGGGATGAGGAGTAGGGGCAAATAGCCAGAGCACCGGCAACCTGATCATTGCCATCCATGGCCACCAAAACCCCGAGGCAATCATAGAGATCGGTAATTTGCGGCTCCTGGCCCATGGCACTGGGCTCGCCATTGACGGCGTGGAAGCGGCCTGGACCAAAACGACGATAGAGGGCCAAGACTTCTTCGCTTAAATCCGGCCGCTCATCAAGGTCGGTAAAGCGAAGCTGCAGGTTCTGTGGCGACTTAGAGGGCATAATACACTACTTGTAAGTCCAAGACAGCAGCCGTCGAGGGCCAAGGACGTCGCCTGGTGAAACGATTTTCACAGGCGCCAATCAGGCCCAGGCCCGATAATCGATCTCTGAGAATATATTGTCTCGCCACTCGATGCCGGCGAGGGCCTGCTCGTCCACCTGTCCTTGAGCAAGCATGCTGTAACAGCCGGTAAAACGATGAAGATGATCGCGGGTGCGCCGAGTGGCGTAGGCCGGACTGGTACCGGTAGTCATAATAAAGGCCCAGTCGCTCGATTGGGCAAGCAGTAGCTCGCGGCCCATTTGCTTGAGGGCTCGGGCCTGCAGGGCATCGGGCTGGGGATAGCGGCGCACCATCTCCTGCATCCGATCCTCGGCAATGTGCAGATGGCGGTAGATCCAATCGTTACTGGGATTAAGCCAGACCCCATTATAGCCGGCATCACCCCAGGAAGAGGCAGCCGGTGTAATCACCTGATTAATCGGGAAAAGCTCAAGATATTCCGAGCCGGTAATCGCTTCAACCGAGGAACCATTGAGGGTGGCGAAGACACTTTCAAGAAATTGCGGGCCCTCATACCACCAATGGCCGAAGAGTTCAGCATCATAGGGGCTGACCACCACCGGATCGCGACCAAGGAGATCCCGCAGATAACGGCATTGGGCAATGCGACTGCGGGCAAAATCGGCCCCGTGTTCCATCGCTCGGGCAAAGGCCGGAGCTGGCTGATAGGCTTCTTTCTCGTGCAGTTCCACCTTGCCGGTAATGCGGTGATATTTGAGACCCAGATTGCGCCGAACCCCGTCGGGATGGAGAAAATTGCAGATATAATCGTACTCGCCGTCATAACCAAGATCGCGATAAAATTCTCGGTACAGAGGATCACCGGGATAACCGCTCTGGGCCGACCAAACACTACGACTACTCTCGGGATCGCGGCCAAAGGCGGCAACGCCGTTACTGCAGTAGGTGGCAGCGTAGACCCCAAAACGAGGACGTGGAGTACCATAATAAATACCATGGGAATCGACAAAGAAAAAGCGAATGCCCTCTTCCTTAAGTAATTCCTCAACCCCTGGGATGTAACCGCATTCGGGGAGCCAGATGCCGCGGGGGTCGCGGCCAAAGTGCTTACGATAATTAGCTGCGGCAACCGCAATCTGAGCCCGGCGGGCCGTGTCGCTCGACATCAGCGGCAGAAATCCGTGAGTCGCCCCGCAGGTGATCGGTTCGATCACTCCCTGATCGGCAAGTAGGCAAACCCAGCGCAAAATATTCCCCTGCCAGCGATCGAGCTGCTGCAGGCAATAGCGATAGTGATCGCGGTACATAACCGAGGCAGCCGCCATGGCGCAGTCGGCCTTGGCATGCACTTCCTGTTCGGCCAGTTCCAAAAGCCGTTCGAGATAATGACGATAGCGGCCTTGCAGCAGGGGATCGGCCAGCATCTCGCACAGCGGCGGAGACCAAGTCATCGTTGCCCGTACCCGCACCCCGTTGTGATGCAGGCGCTCAAAACGTTCCAGCAACGGGATATAAGTTTCCGTTATCGCCTCGAATAACCACCCCTCTTCGAGAAAGACGGGTTCTTCAGGGTGGCGAACAAAAGGCAGATGGGAGTGGAGAACCAGCAGCAGATGGGACAAACGACAGTTTCCTGGGGGCAGCGGTGAATATTAACGGCGGGAGAGATGGGCGCTAGACAGAGCGGTACTGGAAAGGGCGAGACTGGAAGGCGGAGCCATAAGATGGCCACTAAACCAGGGTGCCACCGGAGTTTGAGACCAGGTGCGCTCGCCCATGGCGCGCAGGCGCTCGGCCGAGCTCAAGGATCCATCGCCGATTTGCGCCCGGCGGACCAACTCGGAGAAGGTCTCGTCCACCGCCATCCATTCCTCATCCACGCAATCGCTGACCCCCATCGGCGGGGTTTGCACGGCGGCTGATTGGGCAAGGATAATCAATCGCCCACTGGCATCGCGCAATGCGAGGGCCACCGCATAGGTGCTTTCAGGGGCAACGCTGAAATAATAGTTCCCAGCTGCGAAGTCAACTTCGCGCTGTTCTTCGCCATGGCTCCCCCGCAACAGCAATACCATCGCGGCATCGGGGCCGGCCTCCGCGCGCGCCTGGGCCAGGGCCGGGCCGGTGAGTTCCCACCAAGCGTAGATATGCTGCGGGTCCTGCACCATAAGCACCACGCAATCGCGGCCGTAGCTATCTGGCAAGGGCAAACCGGGGTCGCCATGGGGGCCATGGGCGGCGGCGGGGGCCTGGGCTGGCATGGAGCTCGCACTCGAACCCTGGCCCTGGACTGATTCCGGCGCTTCATGTCGCACTGGGGCTGGGGCAGCATCTCGACGCTGGGGCCGCTGGGCGGCAAGTAAGGCAAGTACGAGCTCGGCCTTGCGCAACTTGCTACGATTGGGGATATCCAGGGTGCTGGCGAGGGCCCGCAGATCTTTGAGGTTCATTGCTTCAAGGTTAGCCATTGGATGCTCCATAAACTCAAGGACGAAAGGCGGATGGGTGCAAAACCCGGATTTAGATAAACAGACGAATGTGATTGGTCAGTAAACGCTGCCGCTTGGCATTAATGTCGATGCGGTCAAGCAACCACATAATCGCAGCAATGTCGGCGTTCACCTCCACGGCCCAATTGATAACATCAAGGTTTTCCCCGCCATTGGCGAGAATCTCGGCGACTTGCTCCAGCACCTCTGAGCTGACATGATGATCGACGGTGGATTGCGCAAAGAGTCCAAAATCATCTTCATCAAAAGCCCCCCAGCAGCGCCATCCGTAGAGGTGTTCCAGCAGCTTAGCGCGCGTCCAACCTTTCCAGCAATGATCAAGCCAATGCTGATAGGCGAAAGCACCGACATCGTGGCCGTGCTTTTGACTTTCAATCCACTTGTGCCGTTCCAACTCTTGCAGGGCGTGGCCGGTAAGCGAATGCACCACCACATTGTCCTCGCGCACCCGATCACAGGGCAAACAACCCTCGGGGAGGAATTCAGGTTCAGTTGGTGGACGCAGGAGGGAACTCATGGATCAGACCGGTTTCTGGACCACCTGGTTTTTGCCAATCACCACAATGCCCTTTTCGGTGACGCTAAAGCGCTGGCGATCAAGCTGGGGATCAAAGCCAATGCGATCACCGGGCGGAATCACCACATGCTTATCGATAATACAGCGATTGAGTTGGGCACCGCGGCCAATATGCACGTCATCCATGAGCACACAGGAGCGCACCTCAGCATAGGAATTGATTACGCACTCGCGACCAATCACCGAATCGATCACCGAGGCGCCGGAGATAATCGACCCCGAACAGACGATGGATTGAATCGCTTGCCCAACCCGGCCTTCAACATTGTGGACAAATTTAGGCGGCGGCAGATGGCTGTCAGCCGTACGGATGGGCCATTCGCGGTTATAAAGATCGAGTTCTGGGCGCACTGCCCGCAAGTCCATATTCGCGTCAAAATACGCGTCGAGGGTGCCGACATCACGCCAGTAAGCGTCATTGGCCTCGGGATTCGAACCGGGGATGGCGTTACGGGTAAAATCATAGGCGAAAAGCCGCTGGCCGCTGGCAAGCATGCTCGGTAAAATATCTTTGCCGAAGTCATGGTGACTGTCGCCCTTGCCGGCATCGCTCATAAGATTTTCAAGCAAGGAGTCTCGGCGGAACCAGTAATTACCCATGCTCACCAGGGCCATACCTGGATTCCCGGGGATCGGGGTGGGGTTGGCCGGCTTCTCTTGAAAGCCGATAATGCGCCAGTTTTCATCCACCTGGATCACGCCAAATTGATGTGCTTCCTCAACCGGGAAAGGCAGGCAGGCGACACAGGCATCGGCCTCATTTTTCCGCGCAAAATGCAGCATTTGGCTGACATCCATGAGAAAAATGTGGTCACCACCGAAGACCACAACCTCCTGGGGATAACGGTCTTCGATCAAGTTTAAATTTTGATAGATGGCATCAGCGGTGCCACGATACCAGTGCTCACCGGTGCGCTGCTGGGCCGGTACGGGAATGACGTAGTGACTCGGCAGAATATTGCCAAAGTTCCAGGCTTCTTGCAGGTGCTCGTTGAGACTTTGGGATTTAAACATGGTCAGCACATAGATGCTGTAAATTCCCGAATTAATTAAGTTCGATAAGACGAAATCAATAATGCGGTACTGACCGCCAAAGGGTACCGAGGGCTTGGAACGGTTACCCGTGAGCGGTTCAAGCCGGGTGCCTTTTCCGCCAGCAAGGACTAGGGCAAGGACGGAAGTATTCGGCGAAGGCATGGATCTATCTCTCCAGATACATGGTGGCAGATTCAGTAGATGGCAACCGCATGGGTAATCCCAGGTGTAGCAAGCAGCCGAGAAGAATCAGGGGGATATCCCAACTACCTAAACTGTAGACCCTTTTACCGGGAAGGAAGAGGATCTCGCTGCCTGGGCTTAAGCAGGGCCAAATCACCCAGTGCTGCAGACGGTCTTTTCCGCCAACTGCCTTTCGCTCGACGGCAAAGGGCTCTTCAGAGAGGCCTTTCGCGCCCAAGCCTTAGCTGCGAACCTTCTACAAGGGGGCAGCAAGAAATCCGATCACCAGCGAGCAAAGGCGGCCAGCATAGGTGAGAAACACGGGCCCCTGCGCCCTGTTGGTCGTTATAAACCATGTATTATAAAGCAGTAGGGGTGGCCTAGGCCACCCCTACTGGGTTATTTCGCTGCTTGCCCTAAGCTTCGTCAAAGGACAACGGTTTATTTGCTGCCTAAATCACCAACTACTGGCCTTTTCCGGATCAACATGCATCAGGAATTCGACGTTTGTCTTATAATTGCGCAATTTGCCCTTGAGGAAATCCACCGCGTCCTGGGGACTACGATCAGCCAGGAATTTACGCAGCGCCCACAGGCGCTTCATCTCATCGTGGCTCTCCACCAGCAACTCGTCCTTCCGGGTCGAGCTCTGGGCGATATCGACAGCGGGGAAGATGCGCTTATTGGCGAGGCGGCGATCCAGCACTAATTCCATATTGCCGGTACCCTTGAACTCTTCAAAGATCACCGTGTCCATTACCGAGCCCGTATCCACCAGGGCGGTGGCAAGGATGGTGAGACTGCCACCATCTTCAATATTACGGGCGGCGGCAAAAAACTGCCGGGGCTTGACCAGGGCGGAGGCCTCTAAGCCACCGGACATAATCCGACCAGAACTGGGGGATTCCGTATTGTAGCCACGGGCGAGGCGGGTGATCGAGTCAAGGAGGATCACCACATCCTTGCCCCGTTCGACCAAGCGCTTGGCCTTGCTGATCGCCATTTCGGCCACTTGGACATGACGCGAGGCAGGCATATCGAAGGTCGAGGCGATAACCTCGCCTTTCACCGAACGCTGCATATCGGTGACCTCTTCAGGGCGCTCATCAATCAGCAACACCATGAGAATGCACTCAGGGTTATTGGTGGTAATGGCATTAGCAATTTTTTGCAGGTACACCGTTTTGCCACATTTAGGCTGGGCCACAATCAAACCGCGCTGACCCTTGCCGATGGGACAGACGAGATCGATAATGCGCAGCGCCACTTCGTCTGGGTTGTTGGGCAATTCCATAAACAGACGTTGGTTGGCATGTAAAGGGGTGAGACTCTCGAAAGGCCGCACCGGGGTTTGCGCATTAACGTCTTCACCCATCACCTCGCTTACCGTCAGCAGTTGGGGGCAGCGCTCATTGCCACGCGGTGCGCGAGCAGTGCCAATAACGTGCATGCCAGCCTTAAGACCGTAACGGCGCAGCTGCATCTGGGTAATGAAGGTATCCGTATTCGTGGTGTGATATTCATTCAACTGGGAGCGCAAATAGCCATTGGCTGCCTTGGGACCCAATTCGATGAAACCCTCGACTAAAATGTCATCCTGACGGGTGCCGGCAACCCGGCGCAGAATCTCACAGATGAGGTCATCCTTGGAAAGCCAGCGCACATCGCGCACGCCCATGCTCTCGGCCTCGCGCTGCAGATCCGGGACCTGGCGAGCGAGGTAATCACTGAGTATAGCCCGCACCGGCTCGCGCGGCGCCTGGACTGGGGCCTGAGCCTGGGCCGGCGGACGGCGATTAACACTTTGACCATCGTCGCCATCGTCGTCGCCATCGTCGTCGTAGCCGTCGTCATCTTCGTCCTCGCTCTCATCTCGCCGCAGGGCCTGACGGGCGGTAAGATCAATGCCCAACTGACGAGCGAGGATGGTTTTCGCGTAGGCCTCCAACAACTGGGGCTCGCCGGAATTATCGACGGTAAGTTTGCAACGCAGGCGGCGTTCATCGATATCACCGAGGGCGGCATCGCGCTGGGCCAACTCCTCTGCGCTCCAGCCCCGCTCCATAACCCGCTGGGCTCGCTGCTCTTGCGGTGCACGGACATAAACCGTGAGAGTGGTGCCCTCATCAAGCCCAAGCTCGTGCAATCGGGCGGCATCGATAACCACAAAGTTTCCAGCCTTCTTCAATTGCGCCTTAATTCGGCGACTCAACTGTCCGGAAACGATTTGATTTAATGACTGAGTAGCATCCTCAGAGGCAAAGGCGCGGGCGGCCAAGGCACCCCGCTGAATGGTGTTATTCTCATCGAGAATATCTTCACCAAAGGCTTCCACCAACTTCTTCTTAACGCTGGGGAGCTCGATGACCTCGTGACCGGCGGCATCAACATCGATAACTTCGGCGCCGAATTTGCCGAATTCGTGAGCCAGGGCGCTTTTACCAGCAGCGGGCTCGCCGGTAATGCCAATAACTACGGTCTTATCAGCCGGCACCGTCAGATCAATGGGAGCGGGAGCAGTCGCGGTAGAGGCCGGAGCCTCACCGCCTTCATGGCCACCACGGCGGCGGCCACGACGACGACGGCGGCGATTGCGATTATCCCCATTGCCGTGGGGGGAACCGTTGTTGTGGGAATGGGCATCAAACGATTGACTCATAGACGTATCCATGCGGGGGTGGTGAAACAAAACATTAAAGGGGACTTGCCGCCTCCTGGCCACGCGCCAGGGACAGGGCCGGGGCATGCCCCGAAACCGGCGGCATAGCCGCAGGAAGACCGGGACGCAAAAGCGCCGCGGCACTGGCTTGGCCCCAATCTTCAGCTGAGCCGAATTGGGGCCGGGCATGAGGAGCCCAGTGCTGCATCCATGCCTGCAACCAGGTTATGCTGGCATCGATCCGCTGGGTTGGCACCTGCCACAGCCATTCGCCAGGGCACAGGGCAAGCAATCTCGTTTGCGGAAAGCGCTCGGCATAGGCCAAGGCCAGGGCCAGCTGGCCGTCAACCACCGCCCCAGACCAGGCCGCAAGCACCCGTCGGCGCAGCAACAAGGCGGCAAAATCGCCCTCGCCGCTGCGAGAGGCGCGCAGACGACGCCCACTGGGAAGGGTTATCCAGCCGCAAGCAGCAGCATCGCGCACCGTGCGTCCAAGCCAATCATGAAGTCCAGCATAACACTGGCGATGGCGAATAGAGAATGATTCCACATCATTCATCTCAAGGGAATAGCGTTGGGCCAATGGAGCAAGCAGACGTTGTTCAAGAAGGCAGCGGTGCAGATCCTGGGCCAGTCGCTTATGCCGTGGCGCCACCATCGACGGCGGCAACGCTAAGACTACGGCGGCCATTGCTCGCCAAGGATCACCAGCGCGTAACTGGGCGCTAAGCTGTTCATCGCCAGCATGTGCTGCCAATAGGGCAAGATCGGCATCGGGACAGCGCATGCTCAACAGGCGGTCGCTGCCACCATCGCAGCGAACGGCCGAGCGCAAACCACGGCCCATGGCATCGGCGGCGGGCCAGTGCTGCCACACTGGATTATCAGCACGAAGCTCTCCGGCCAAACCATGTCTTTGTAAACGGCAGGGCGGCAAGGGACTAGCCGGGCAAGCATCATGCAGCAGGCGCCGCGCCTGCCGCTCTTGCAGCACCGTTTCGACAACTTCGTGTTGACCACGCAGAGCCTGCAAACTCGCATCATCTACGTTCACCACCAGAGATGATTGCGTCGATGGCAAGATATCGCAGCGTCGCAAGATGAAATCTGCCACCTGAGCCGGCTGATCAAGATCCAGCGGACGGCCAGCGATGGCGAAAAGATCCCGGCGCAACTGCCCTTGCCATTCCGCTAACTCCTGCCAAGCCAGGGCCCACACCGGACTGGCACAGGGCAACTGTGTAGCCGCTAGTCGCCATAGTAGGTGCTGCTGTGGCCAGTGAACGTCCTGCGCATAGGCCGCCAAGCCCTGGTCACGGAAGGCTGCATGGAGACGTTGCAGGTCCGCAAAGGCGGCTTCTGCCGCCGCTAATGGGGCGAGGGCGGGAAGCGCAGGCCTTGTCGCCTCGGGGTCTAAAAGCCACTGCCCACTGCGACAGCATGCGCTTAACATGGGCACTAAAACCGCACGCCAATCGCCCTGCCAGGCGGCTGCATCAAGAACACCCAAGGCTGCCCCTCGAGCCTGCGCTGCCGCCAGGCAGGCAGCGACCTGATCCGGCTGCAGCCGCAGCAAAAGCCGCTGACAAACCCCCTGGGATTCACCCACCAAGGCCAATATCTGGGACCCATCTCCCGCTGCCTCGTCAGCGGCCAGGGCGACTCCCCACCAGCCAGAGTGCACATGGATCGACAGCTCTTCGACGGTGGTGAATGCAGTAGGTGAAGGCGCTGCCTCAGCGTTAAGATAGCGCTGGCGCAGGCGCGCACAGGGCAAACCAAGGGCGGCCAGCCGATCTAACCAAGCCCCATCGGCGTCCAAGGGGGCGGGACGCACATCAGGCCAGTCGATAGTAAACCCACCATGGGAATCGCAGAAGAGATCATCCACCACCCGCACCAGACGCTGCATTAGCTCTTGCCGTTGCATAAATTCAGCGCAGGCCTGCTGCCGGCGCGGCGTAAAGGAACTGGCCCGGGCAAGCACTTCGGCAAGGCTTCCGTGTTGCCCCAGCAGCTGCGCCGCCCCCTTACTGCCGATGCCACGAATGCCGGGAATATTATCAGCGCTATCGCCAACCATGCAGAGCCAATCGGGCACCTGCTGCGGCGTAATACCGCGCTCTTGCCAGAGATCGGCAGGCGCACGCCTGGTATCACGAAAGGGATCCCAGGTGCTTACCTGCGGGCTCAATAATTGATCAAGGTCTTTGTCGCTGGTGGCAAGCCAAATCTGCCCAGGCTGACGCGTTAAGGCCCGACAAAGAGAGGCAATAACGTCATCAGCCTCAACCCCAGGGCGCTGCAGCACCGGCACCCCCAAGGCTACAGCCAATGCGGGCAAACAAGCCAATTGAGTCTGGAGCGGCGCCGGTGACGGGGGCCGCTGGGCCTTATATGCCGGATAAAGCTGATGCCGAAAGGACGGCCCCGGGTGATCAAGCACCAAGACCAGGTGCGAAAGGCGCGCATCAGCGCGTAACTCCAAAAGCCACTGCGCATAGGCCAGGAGCATTCCGACATCGCTACCATCGTGACCGCTCAGCGCAGAGCGGCCGTAATAAAAACGATGGGCAAAATAATTGCCGTCAATGATCACCGCGATAGGTGATGGTGGCGACTCAGGAAGGCTCAACAGGGGGTGATTCCCAGGAGATGAAAGGAGGGTGGGGATGATTCCAAACAGCACGGAGGCGCATGGGAATCGAAAATGGACCGCCAGCACATCCACTGATGAACGGCAATCCGCTAAGGCCTCTTAAAAAAAGGGAGCATGAAAAACATCGCGCCCACGGTTAGATCGAGGCAAGAAACAGCAGAAGTCGGGCGGAGCTGTCTACAAGCGGTCAATACCTCGCCTGCGACTTCAGAAGTGTAGGCCCGTGTTAGTGACAAGTCAACCACCGAAACAGCGGCGACGGTGCAATCAATGATAAAGGCAGAATCCCGGGACCTGCCGCATCCCCGCAGGGCACAGCTCTAACTGATTGAGCATGTACCATACCCTGGAAATCTCTCAAGTGCTTCGAAGCTGCCCTTCCCCCGCGAAATGCCCCCTGAGCTGGATGCGCTTTGCCCTACAAGACTCTTATTCGAGGTAATTTTGATTCGCGGAGCGCATACCCACGGCCCCGAAGGCAAGGATTGAATCGCCCAGCCCTGATCACCGCACGGCGGGTTGTCTCTTTGCGGCGCCGATCTATGCTGCCGGCATGAATGTAACGCCCCGGGTCTGGCGAGAACGGCCCTTCGCCGATGATGTGGCGCAAGAGCTTACCCGGGAATTGGGCCTGGGCCCAGTAGCGGCACGGATTTTAGCCGGCCGCGGAGTGCTAGATGTGAATCAAGCATCGGGCTTCCTCGCCAAGCGCTTAGCCGACATCCACGATCCTGCACGCCTGCAGGGCATGGATGCCGCTGCCCGACGCCTGGCCAAGGCCATCGATCAGCGTGAGACCATCCTCATCCATGGCGATTACGACGTTGATGGCTCTACCGCCACCACCCTGCTTACCCTCTTTGTGCGCAGCTTTGGCCATCGCGCCGTGCCCTGGATTCCCGATCGCCGCATCGATGGCTATGGTCTCAGCGAGGCCAGTCTCGCCGCGGTACGAGAACAGCAGGCGCAGTTAATGATTACCGTCGACTGCGGCATCGCCGACCATGGCTGGGCCCAACGCATCGAAGCGGACGCCGGCTGCGACGTCATTATTACCGATCACCATCTACCCCAGGGCGCCCTGCCCAATTGTCATGCCGTGGTCAACCCCAATCAGCCCGGCTGCACCTATCCCGACAAGGGATTAGCCGGCGTCGGCGTGGCCTGGAAACTCGCCTGGGCCACCGCCCGTCAGCTCACTGGCAGCGATAAACTTCCCGCTGGACTGCGCGAATTCCTAATGGATTCCCTGGCCCTGGTTGCCATCGGCACGGTGGCGGATTGCGCCCCCCTGGATGGAGAGAATCGGATCTTGGTCCACCATGGATTGAAGTATCTGGGGCAAACACGTAATCCGGGATTGCGCGCCCTGCTCGATGAAGCGCGGGTGGGGCCACAACCGACAGTGGATGATATTGGCTGGCGAATGGCCCCCCTGCTCAATGCCTCTGGTCGCCTCGGCAGCGCCATGCGCAACGTCCATCTACTCTCCAGTCAGAACAGCGATGAGGCAGCGCCCTGGATGGCCGAGATTTCCCGCGAGAATACGGAACGCCGGCGCATTTCCCAGCTGCTCTCCGAGGAACTCTGCGCCGAGGTGGAATTACACCCACAGCGCTACGCCCAACGTGCCAGTCTCGTCTTTGCCGGCGAGGGCTGGCACCCTGGCGTGGTCGGCATTATCGCCTCACGACTCACCGAAGCGTTTGCCAAACCATCGGTAGTTATTGCGATTAATGAAGGCGAAGGCAAGGGCAGCCTGCGCACCATCCCCTCCATTCACCTGGGCCATGCCCTAGATGCCTGTCGCCAGCATCTCATTAAGGGCGGCGGCCACGCCATGGCCGCCGGCCTGACTATCGCCCCAGAAAATGTCCCTGCCTTTAGTGAAGCCTTCGACATGGCGGTGCGCAGCCAATCCCCAGGGGGGCTTTGCGCCCCCGGTATCGACTACGATGGCCGGGTGCGCATCCGCGACCTGACTCCGGAGTTCTATGCCGATCTACTGCGTCTCGGCCCCTTCGGGCAGGGCAATCCCGAACCCCTGCTGCGCCTGCAAGGGGCTCGCTTTCTTACCAATCCGCAATTTTTTGGTCGCAGCTCGGCCCACCTCCGCGGGGCCCTTACCGATGATGGCGGCGGCATGCAGAATTTCCTTGTCTGGAAGGCGGTGCAGATCCTACCAGGGGTGGATCGACATAGTCGCCTCGACGTACTCGTGCGACCGCAAATCGATTGGTTCCGCGGAAACGCCCAGCACCGTTTGGTAATGGTCGATGGTGGAGCGGCACGGGCGTGAGCCGCGAACTCTTCGCCAGCCGGCCAGCCCTGCGTCTGCGCCTCTTTCGCACGGCCTTTGCCCTGGGACACAGCCTGCCCTACCGATTAGGCATGATGATCGCAATCATTATTGGCCTCGCTGCTTGGCTCATCGACGGTCAGGGACGCTCGCGGGTGCGGCGCAATCTGCGGCCGATGCTGGCTTCCAGCGGCCTTGCCCACGTCGAGCGCTCGGTTCGCCGTAGCTTTGTCCACTGCCTGATGATGTTTAACGAGGCCTTTCGCTTAGCCCGCCTGCCAGGCTGGCTCGTAAGCCCGCAGAATATCCAAATCGTCGATCCCTGGGGGGTTTTTGCGCAACCCCCGCTCAAGGGGCCTGCCATTCTCTGCACCATTCACTGCAATTGGGAACTGCTTCTCGCCGCTGGCCACCACCTCGGGCTGATCGAAAGCATTAGAGTCATTTCTCGATCGAATCTCGATCCCGCCATCGATGAACTTTTTGACCGCATGCGGGCCAGTCATAGCGCCCGCTCGCTTTTACTTGAACGAGCTCCCCTGGCCAGCCTGCGCGCCCTGCGCGACCAGCGTCTGCTGGGCATCGTCGCCGACCGGGATTACAGCGGCAATGGCATGGTCCTCCCTTTGGCAGGACACCAGGTAAGTTTACCCGTAGGACCGGCGGCCCTGGCGGTACAAAGCGGGGCTCCGATTATTCCGGTCTTACTTGCCCGCCGCGGCACCAGCGGCTTTGCCCTCCTCGTCGCCAAGCCCATCTTGCCCCATCCCGAGTTAAGCAAGGCCGAACAACTTCCCATCCTCATGCATCAGCTTGCCCGCGTCATGGATCGCTTCATCCACGCCGTGCCCAGTCAATGGATGGCCTTTCACGATGTCGGCGGGCGCAGCGATCCACCAATATAGCTCGTGGATATCAACTCTGTCGGCGTCGATTCCCGATGCCCCCATAATGCGCTCATCGCTGTGCACGGAAAAATCCGCCAAGGCTGGACCGCCAATGAGGAGGCCACAGGCACCACCACGCCAGTGGCGAAAATCCCGAGTCCAACGCGCAATTGGTATTAGAAATCCCATCTACCGTAAACAGACCAAAGCGCGCTGACTACACTTTGCTAAGGCCTAAACGCTCGCTATTATCTAGGCATGCGTGATATCCGGGACTTCGGTGCAAAAGGTGATGGACTTGCCCTTGATTCCCCCGCCATCCAGGCCGCCTGCGATGCCGCAGCCCGCTCCGGCGGTGGCACCGTGGTGGTGCCCCCGGGCCGCTGGCGCTGCGGCACCATTATTCTTCGCAGCAGAGTTCATCTTCAGATCCAGGTCGGGGCCCGGGTTATCGCCTCCACCGATTTAACAGACTATATTCTCCAAGCCCCCATTCCTGGAACCCTCAACCGCGACCGCTACCACCTCATCATCATCGATGATGCCTGCGATGTCACCATTGATGGCGGTGGCTGCATTGAGGGCTGCGGGCCAGAATTTTGGGATCCGGAGAAGGACAAGGGCGGAGAACCCCAGTGGCGCAGCTGCAGGGGTAAGCGCGTAGCCCCCCTCATCGAGGTTCGCGACTCCATGGGCGTGCGCATTGAACAACTGGCAATTGTACAAAGCCCCGGCTGGACCCTGCACTGCCTTCGCTGCCAGCACATTTGGCTGCGTGGCCTGCAAATCCGCAATCACCCCTTCGCCCCCGAAGCCGATGGCGTGGTTATCAATGGCTGCCATACCGTGATAATAAGCGATTGCATGATGAGCACTTCCGGCGACGCCGTCGCCATTCGCGCTAGCCAAGACGCCGCCAACTGTGAATCGATAGCGATAAGCAACTGCATCCTGCAGAGCCACTGCAGCGCCCTAAAAATCGGCTCGCAGAATTGGTTCGATATCCGCCATATTACCATCACGAATTGCATCGTAAGGCAGAGCTCCCGCGCCCTCGGCATCTATGGCCGCGACGGTGGCCGCATCGAACAGATCACCGTTACCGGCCTCAGCTGCGATACCGAATGTCCCTTTATCCTCAATCGCCCGATCCAAGTCGATCTCCGCCAGCGCAACGATACCTCCCGCCGCTCGCGACTGCACATGCTCACTATCACCAATTTTAGCGCCGTTACCGATGGCCGCATCCTCCTCACCACCGCCGATGATTGTCAAGCCTCCCGCCTTACCCTTGATCACATTACCCTACGCTATCCCCACATTGACGACCCGCTCGTAAACGGACAGTCCCCGGCATCCCAAGAAAACGCCATGCATAACGATGAAGCCCGGGTGGCTCGCGCTGCCATCGTCGCCGATGGCATCGATCACCTGGCAATCAGTGGACTACACATCCAATGGCCAGACACAAAACCGCTCGCGAGCTGGGCTGGGGATAGCATGCGCCTAGAACACGGCGCCAATAACCTATACCCCCCCCTGCTTAGCGAATCTTCGCCCCCCTTCGCCGCTTTTTGGGCACGAGGCCTGATTGGGGGACGGGTTGATCTTGGCGGCATTCAGTCCTCTCATGGGAGGGCGGCCCGCGCTGATATTGCCGACAGTAGCGGTACCGTGTTGATTATTGATGAAGGGTCGATGGACAGCGACAGCGATATTGATTGAATAGAGCGATGCACACAACTTCCAGCCAACAACTTGCCCAATCCCTTGCCGACACCACCAGCCCCCGCGGTTGTGCTGACCGCATTCAAGCGGCCATAGATCGCCTCGCCGAGGGCGGCGGCGGCACTCTCAGCCTGCCAGTGGGCACCTGGCGCGTCACTACCATTCAACTGCGCTCTGGCATCACCCTCCACCTGCCCTTTGGCTGCATCCTCGAAGCCCACGACAACCTCGCCGATTTTGCCATCGGCAATGCCTCGCAAAGCAATAAAGACCGCCAACCCTACCACCTCCTGGTCGCCGAAGGGGCCGAACAGGTAGGGATTACCGGCGATGGCATTATCGATGGCCGCGGCCCGGCATTTTGGGACGAGCCGATAATGGCCCTGGCCAAGCGCGGCATCGACATTAACGCCTATGTCGACAAACATGGTCTCTGCGAAAATTACCGAAATCCAAACCATCCCTGGTTTCGCGAGAAAAAAGCCCGGGTTTCACCTCTCGTCGATTTCATTAACTGCCGCGGTGTAATCCTGCGGGGCATTACCATTCGCAATTCGCCGGGGTGGACGGTGCACCTGCATAATTGCGACGATGTGCAGATTCAATTTCTCACTATTCGCAATGACCTGTTCGGGCCGAATACCGATGGCCTTGATATCAATGGCTGCCGCGATGTACGGATAAGCGACTGCGATCTCACCTGCGGCGATGATGCCATAATCCTTAAAAGCATGGACGATGCTCGTAGCTGCGAGCGCATCGCCGTGAGCAACTGCATCATCGCCTCCAATTGCGCCGCCCTCGGCATCGGCGCCGAAACCGTCCACGCCATTCGCGACGTCAGCTTTACCGGCTGCGTTATCCGCCAAGCCCTGCGCGCAGTGCAAATCGAAATGTGGGATGCCGGATTGGTGGAAAACGTTGTCGTCAATGGACTCACCGGCACCACCGATGCCGATGTGCCCCTGCAGCGCGCCATCTATGTCGATATCCAACATCACGGCCGCCGCGACGGCGCTCTTGGCACCTGTCGCAATTTGATTTTTTCAGATATCGCCCTGCAAACCCGCGGCCGTTGCATGCTTACCGCCGCCGACGGCTCCTGCATCGAAGATGTCACCCTGCGCGATATTCAATTGACCTACCCCACCATTGAAGATCCGGCCCGGGCCCTGGCCTTCCAGGCCTCGTCACAAATGTCCAATGATTGCCCGCACACCCGCGATAAGCCGGCCGCCCTGGTCTGCGACAATGTGCACCGGCTGCTCGTCAGCAATATGCGCGTGCGCTGGCCGGGACAGGGTCGCGGCCGCGATGCCCTTGCCGCCGCCGCTGCCGCTAATACCGAGCTCAACCCCTACCACGGCAATATTCCCATGCATGCCATCTGGATGCGCCGGGTCGAAGGGGCGATCATCGATGCCCCCTGGCTTCAAGCCAACGACCCCGATGGCCACCATCTCGAACGCATTATCGCCGAAGACTGCAGCAACATCCTCATGCGCTAAACTCACACCATGAAACCCCAGGAACCCGTTCGCCTGCGCCTACGTCGCCGCATTTGTGCAGCCATTGCCGACGGCCTCTGGCCCCCAGGATCTCGCTTACCTGGCCGCGACCAATTAGCATTAGACTACGGCGTCTCCCTGCGCTCGCTCCAGCAGACCGTCGATGAATTAGTGAGCGATGGACATTTGGTGAGCCATGGTGGCCACGGCACCATGGTCGCCGAACATCCCCCCTGCTGCGAATTGGTAGGCCTTTATCTCCCCGCCGACTGCGGGCCCGGCCTCGCAACCAATCTGCGCCTCACCGCCGAACACTGGCCCGGCCCCCTGCGCTTCCAAATGCGCAGCCACCACGAGATCGAGCACCTCGCCACAGAGCTCCAAGATTATCGAATGCACGGCGCCATTATTCTCGGCGAAGTTCAACACCTCGACCAAAGCGTCCAGCGTTGCCTGCGCCAATTTCCGGTGGTAATTATCGGCTTTATGAGCGAGCGCTTCCCGCGCCTTCATCTCGATCTCTTCGCCTCCATTCGCTGGGGCCTGGAACACCTCATAAACACCGGCAAGCAACGGGTGGGAATCGTCACCAGCGCCCGTTCAAGTCCCATGCTGCAGCAGCGCCTCCAGGGCTATCATGGGGAACTTAGCAGCCCCTGGGATCCGCGCTTGGTTTTGGAAATCCCCCTCGAAAGCACTCACATCGTCGACAATCTTCTGCCCCTCTGGTGGTCCCTGCCGGCTGGTCAACGCCCCGATGCCATCCTCATTAGCGACGATCACCTCGTGCCTCCAGTCAGCCAAGCCCTGGCCAAACTACTTAGCAATACGGCGCCGCCGGCCCTCCTCGCCCACGCCAATATCCCCGCCATGAGCCCCTGCGCCCTGCCCGCCGAGCGCTACGGCTTTCGCTCCCAAGATATCCTCGGCAATGCCTGCGACCTCCTGCGCCAAGCGGCAAACGAACCCGCCCCCATCCGCACCCTCCTGCCCACCCTCCTCAGCCAAGGCTAGTACCCCGTCCTCCCCAACCACCCGGCTCCGGCAGACCTTTTCCCCAAAAACGCTTCGCTCATATCTCCTACCCAAACGGGGCCTCAGCCATGTTTGGCAATCCCGACGACCCCATCGACCACCTGCAGCTGCTGTGGACCCTCTATGATCCCCGCAGCCTCGCCTACCTCGTCGCCCTCTGTCGTCAGCAGCAGATCGAGCACCAGGTGCGCGAAGCCGGCAATGCCGGCCTCGACGGCGGACTCAGCGGCTTTGCCGTCTTTGTCGATCCCCAGCGCATCGACGACATCTGGATCGTCCTCCGCGAAGCCGGCGTCGTCCTGCGCTAGTGTCCTGTCCATGATATACCTTGAAGAATTCGGAATGCCGTAGGGTAGACGGAATAGCAACGCTATTTCGAGCTTTTCGCAACGCAGCAGACCTGTGCCCGGAACGGGTATGCCCTGCGCCGCAAAGATTTAATTCTTCAAGGGATTGAATGGGCAGGACACTAGGATCCCGAAACGGGATGATCCAATATTTGATGATCCCATGTTTTCGGCGGGTATGTTCAAACTATCATACGACTCTGGACAAGTCATCCAATCCGAAATATCTACTTCATCAGGTCCGGAAAGCAAAATAAGAGCATTAGCACTGTTAATATAGCACAGATTACAAACGCCGATTATTAACCTTCTTTAATCCACTTTTCAATCCGCTAATCTGCGAATGGTCGCAAGGCTGCATATAATGCCCGAGCATAGACGTGATTCCCCTCCAAATTGAGATGGAGGCCGTCGGCTCGCAGTTTTTGTGAGGTGTATTCGGGAGCGGCAAAGTGGGCTTCGGCATCAATTAGGGCAAGATCCATTTCCTGGGCCAGTTCGCGCACAATGGCATTGTAGGCGGCCACCTTGGTGCTGTAGAGTTGACCGTCGGGCTGGGGCGGCTCGTTGCTGTACATAGGCAGGTGATTGGCCACTAGGATGGGTTGGCCACCACGCCCGTGCACAATTTTGGCAAGAGCCTTGAGATTGGCACGGTATTCCTCGATACTCACTCGGTTTTTTACGCTGTGGCCATCGCAGGAGCAGTCATTGAGACCAAATTCAATAATGGTGATTTCGGGGCCAATA
>REDX01000194.1 GCA_007695355.1 Planctomycetota bacterium | reverse complement strand
CTCAGCGCGAGACGCGCCTGCGGGGCGGCTCTCGGTTACGCCGGCGCAAGCCCCCCTTTGCGGCAAGGGGGGGCTTGCTTCTCCTGGCTCAGGTTCTCATCCCCTTGGCTCCACCATTACATAAATCCGGGGCGGCAGGCCTGCTGCCCCGGATTTTTTTTTAAGCTGGTGCAGGCCGGACGCCCGCGCGTCCCAGGGACATCACCTCGTGCATGGTTGCGAAAATATTGGTGATAATGCCGAGGCGAGGTGCTGCAGCAGTACGGCGCGAAACCCACTGAATTGGGGAGGGTGTGGGAGGGAATTCAGGATGGGGGATTAGCTTTTGGGGCGGCGGTAGAAGGGGAGGGGAACTACGGTAGCGGGGACCTCGGCCTTGCCGCGGAGGCTGATCTGGAGTTCTTGGCCGGGTTCGGCGAGCTGGCTGGGGACGTAGGCCATGGCAACGCCCGCCTGGCGCAGGGGTGAAAAGCCGCCGGAGGTGACTACCCCCACCTCGGCCCCCTGGTGAAGGACGGCGTAGCCTTCACGGGCGGGGCGCTTGCCGGGAATGTCTAGGCCCACTAGGCGCCGGGGGGTGCCCTCCTGCAACTGGCGCTGCAAGACAAGGTGACCGCGATAGCTGCCGCTGCTACCCACGGCAAAGCGCAGGCCCGCCTCCACCGGGCTGTGCTGGCGATCCAATTCGTGACCATAGAGGGGCATACCCGCCTCGAGACGGAGGAGATCGCGGGCACCAAGGCCACAGGGCTGGACGCCAGCACTGATGAATGCCGACCACAAAACTTCCAAGGCGCTAGCACTGGCAAAGCATTCAAAACCATCTTCGCCGGTGTAGCCAGTGCGACTGAGGCGCAGGGCATGGCCCCGCCAGTGGAGATCGGTGAAGTGATAGGTGCGCAGGGGCGGCAATTCGATGCCCAATTGCTTAAGCATGGGCACACTCTGGGGGCCCTGGAGGGCGATCATTTGCTGCACCTGGCTCAAATCCTCAATCTCTAGGCCCGCAGCCGCGGCCTGCTGCCAACGGCCACGAACCGTCGCCAGATTACTGGCATTGACCACCACATGATAAGACTCGGGGCCTTCACAGCTGACGAGCACATCGTCCACCACCCCGCCATCGTCCTCGCAGATAAGCCCGTAACGCACCTGGCCCGGACGCATGCCACTAAGGGGACGACAGATCTCGCTGTCGAGGAAGTCCAAGGCCGCCGGGCCCTGCAGGCGTAAACGCCCCATATGGCCGAGATCAAAGAGTCCGCAGGCACTGCGCACCGCCTGGTGCTCGGCAAGGATGCCGGCGAATTGGACTGGCATTTCCCAGCCGGCAAAGTCGACAAAACGGCCACCAAGGGCGACCTGAAGCTGATAAAGGGCGGTGCGTTGCATGACGGAGTGTTGTCGGCATCGGCGCTTTGAGGCAATGGCCAGCCGCTGGCCTCGCTGGAGGGAGAAGGTAAAACCCCATGGAGATATGGCCAAGATAGAGGTGGGGCCGAGGAGCCGGGAAGCTGCCCCACCCCCCAAGCAGTCCCTTTGAGCTCAAGCACAGACCAAGGCTGAAATCGGGACTCCCATTAAGCAAAAAAGGTGAAAAGCTCCACCCCTCAACTCGTCTTCCTTTAATCTGCCCCGTCAACCGTCAGCTCTAGCTGGCGAGGGGTGGGCCTGTTTTCCGTCTGTGTCTGTCCGTTGTGAGGTACCCCAATGGCATCTGTGATCACTGACCTGCCGCTTCCTTATGCCTGGGCCACGCGCCTGGCTCGCTGGGGACTTGCCCCGGTTTTTGTCTGCGGGCTGGCATTAACGCCGGCTCACAGTGAAGATAACGGAGGTCAGGCACCCGCCGCCCAGCTTGAAGAGCTGGAGCGGGTTGAGCCGATTGAGGCCAGCCCCGACAATGCCACACCCCTGCGTGGTGAAAGTGCCGCCGAAACCCTACCCCTGCCACAACCGGCGCCGCGGCCGCTCAGTCGCGGCCCGGTGGAACGCCCGACTCCTCCCCCCCTCAATCTGCGCCCCGATCCCACCAATGTGCTTGACGAGGTGCGCCTGCTTGCCGCTGCCAAGCGCCATGCCGAGGCCTTAAGCCTGCTGCGCGACTATCGCCGCCGCCATCCCCACGATGAGCAGGCCCGGCGTCTTGAGTTGGCCATCGAAGTCGATCAAAACGAACACCGCATGCGGGCCTTGATCAACGATCAGCGCCAAGAGCGACTCGTGGTGCTTGCCGATCCCGATTACCTGACAGCTAAGGCCGCCGCCAGTCGCCCGGTGGTACGCCGCCTCGATATTGTGGAATTTCTCGTCGATCAGCGCCGCTTCCCCGAAGCCCTGAGTGCCGCCAATGCGATCCTTGAGGATCACCCCTACGATGAGGCGGTACTCTCGATTAAAAACGCCATCCTGCGCACCATGGTGGAAGTGGAACGGCGACGCGCCCTGAGCAACCGTGACATTCGCCACCGTGAGGTGCTTAAGGATGTTATCGAAGAAGGCACCATGCCCCGCTCACCGCAGCGCATTCCCCGCACCATCCTCATATTCGATGAGGACCTTGCCGATATCGAGCGCCAGCGCATTCAAGATCGTCTTGGCATTCGGCTCGATAATATCTCCTATCAAAATGCCCCTGTCGGCGAGGTCTTAAGGCTTCTTTTTGCCGCCGTTGGCATGAACTATATTATCCTTGATGAGGCCATTAGCGAGCAAACAGTCACCATGTTCTTGGTTGACGCATCGGTTGCTGAGGTGCTAGGCGTTTTGCAAAATATGATCGATATTAGCTTCAACTATAAGGGCGGCACAGTTTATATCACCAATTCGGCAACCCCGATTTTAACCACTGAAATCATCCGTCTCGCATCCGGACTCACCAATGTCGATATGGCGCCCACCCTCGAACCAATGAGCGGCATGGAAGGCGGCGACAGTGGAGGCCAGGGTTTCGATCTTGGCGGTAATAATAACGATAACCGAGAATCCGATCTCGACCGCTTCTTGGCGCGCCTACCAGACCTTGTCAACTGGCCGGCTGGAAGCACTTATTTCCTCGAGCGTAAATCGAATTCCCTCTACGTTCGATCTTCCCCCAGTACCGTAGCAGAGGTCAAGCGCCTCCTGCATGCTCTGGACTTCAACAATACTCAAGTACTGATAGAAGCAAAATTTGTTGAGGTGAGTGAAAGCGCCCTGCATGAACTGGGGGTGGACTGGACCATCGGCGGCTTCCAGATGTCTGGCAATCGCGGGGCAGTCGCCGGCGGAATGACCCAGGGCACTGGCAACCTGTCGAACAACCTCCCCACCTTGCCAGGACAAGGGGGACTCTTTAGCAACCTTGGCGTCCTGAGTAACCCCGAACTCGCCCAGGCTACCGCCGCCGCCTTAGAAACCGGCCTTGGGGCGGTGGCCTCACCCGGCCTTAATGTTGGCATTATTGGCGCAGGCAGCGGCATGAACCCCAATTTTGAAGCACGACTGCGCGCCCTCGAGGGCCGCGGCAAAGCCAATACCCTGTCCGAACCGAAAATCCTCACGCTCTCCAATAGCACCGGCATTATTGAGATCAGCCGTGACCGCGTCTTTGTCGAAAGCGTGCGCAATATCGGCACCGGAACGCGCGGAGTTGAGCGCGATGATAACGGAAACTTTGTCACTACCGGATCCAACGTTATCGAACCGGTATTTGCCTCTGAGCGCGAGGGCATCCGCCTGCGGGTGGTACCTTCGGTGGCGCGAAATTCCGATATCGTCACCCTTGCCGTCTTCCCTACAATCAAGCAATTCGATGGTTTCCCTGGCATGGGCGTTGGCGTCGATAATCCGGACACCGGCGGCAGCACAATTATTCAGCGCCCGCAATTTAGTTATCGCCAACTCGCCACCGCACTGCATGTCAAAAATGGGCAGACCGTGGTCCTTGGCGGACTCATCACCGAAGAGACCTCAGAATCCCGCAGTGGTATCCCCTTCCTCTCCTCCATTCCCTTCGCTGGTGCTTTTTTCCGTTCCGAGCGTAAGTCCACCGATCGACGTAAACTGCTGATCTTTGTTACCGCACGTATTATCGACCCCTCGGGCGCCGAATACGGTGAAGAAGAGCGCTGGCTGCGCGATACCGCGCGGGTGATTTTACCCCCGGAAGTGCAGCACCAACTCCGCCGCCAGGATCGTGAACGCCAGGCCGAAGCCGAAGAAACCCTGCAGCAATGGCAAGATCGCAATTCCCAAAACGAACGTGGTGCTGGTCAGTCGCTGCGCGCCGGGAATATTCGCGATCGCATGCAGAACAGGCGCTAAAGGCATGTCGCACAAGCATTGGGAAAGCTGATTCATTTATCCATGGCACGCTACGTCACCGGCATCGATATCGGCAATGTCAGCATCTCTGCCGTCTGCCTCCGCTACCAGGGGGCCGCGACAAAGGTGGTTGGCCACAGCAGCGTCTCCAGGTTATCCGATGACGGCGCCCCCCGTCCCCTCGCCTTAAGCCTTGCAGAACTTCTCAAGCGCTGCCCGGTGAAGGGCGAGATGGTGCTCGCCAGTTCGATGGTGCCGGTGCTCATCCGCTATATTCCAACCATCCCGATGCCGCCGGATCGATTACAGCGCTTGCTGCGCCTAGAATTGCAGCAGCACGCGGACGCCGAAAACGATTTGGCCGCCGATTATTTTCCCGTCCCTTTGGCCGGCGATGAAATTATTCAATGCTGCTGCATTGCCCAAGTTAGTGCCCTGCGCCAACACTTGGAGGAACTTCACGCCCTTGATCTCCAGCCATCGGCGGTTCAAGCCCCGCCGCTGGCCCTGGGCAATGTCCTGGCCTTACGTCCTGAGGAGGACAACTCACAGACCTTTGCCCTATTGGTGGACATCGGGGCTAAAACCACGCGGCTGGTCTTGCATCAAGGTGGTGAGATGCTTGCCGCTCGCGAAATTGCAATCGGTGGCGATGCCTTTAGCGAAGCCCTGGCGCGGGAACGCGACTCCGACTTTGCCAGCGCCGAATCGCTCAAACTCAACGGCGGCCACCTTCTCTCCAACGCTGCGCCCTCTCCTGCTTCGCCAGCCCTGAATCCATCGCTGCCGGTTGAGGGCACGCTTCCCATCGGCAATGAGCCCGATGTCTCAAACCCCAGTAACGATAGCGATCCCTTTGACTGGCTTCTCGGCGATGAAGAGCCAGCCCCCATACGCGATACTGCAGAGAACCCAGAAACCCAACAAGCAGGCGACGAGGCTCTGCTAATATCGCAAGATGCGCCAACCGCTATTGAGCCAAACCCTCCCACGGCTGAAGACGGCAGCGCCGAGGAAGACGCCCTCAATCTTGATGATCCAGCACCGCGCTGGCAGCGCCTCACCGGCCCCGTCGACACCCCGCCCCGCCCCGATTTAGAGCAACCCGGATCCAGTACGGTACTCTTGGCGCGCAGTGAACTGGGGCCAGAAATTACCCGGGCGGCAGAGCAATTAGCCGGGCAGATTTCTTCATCCGTTGCTTGGTTTCGGGCACAGTTGAAAACCAGTTCGATTACTCTCACGCGCATTGAGATCTGCGGCGGTGGGGCTCGACTAGAAGGACTCGCTCATTATCTGCAACGCCGCCTGCGCTCGCCAATCGAGACCATCGACCCCGGCCAAATCTTAGGAGTGGCGGGCCTACCACCACTCGCCCTCGGCTGCGCTTTGAGTCGCCGGCAAGGGGCGGTGCACATCGACCTGCGGCCAGAATCCCTACGCCGGCGTCTCTTATGGCGTCAGCACATACTCGGTATCTACATTGCCGCCGCCCTCCTCTTACTTGCCGCCGTCGTTACCATCTTCGCCCACCGCGCAGACCGTCGCCATTACCAGGGCGAAATAGCCCGTCTTGATGCGCACGCCAGCGAACATCTTCGCGCCAGTCAACAGCTTGAACAACTGCGTCGCAGTCGAGAACACCTGACCACCGATGTACGCGGGATTGCCGCGCGTATTTTCGCTGGTCGCGATTTGCTCTACGTTATCCGCTCGCTGAAGGAAGCCGCCGAGCGCCATCAGGATTTATGGGTCGCCGAATTCCGCACCGAAAGCGTGGCCAGTGACAGTCAAAACCTCCCCGCCACCGGGGCTACTGCCGGTGCCCGCGGCGCCACCCGCGGCAGCACGGCTCGCGGCGGCGGCACGGCAGCCCCCGCGCATGTCGACACCAGCATTGATCGCGGGCGAATTTTTGTGCGTGTGGTCATTCGCCGGGACGCCGGGCGCGATGCCCAGGCCTATGAGCGCATTTTCCGCGATTGGCTAGGAGCGGTGATGCGCTGGGAACGCCCGGACAATAACCAGACCCTCTTCTCAGATTACCAACAAACCGAAGTGCCTACGGTGGGCGACCAGTTGGAATACGAGGTGCGCTTTGATTTTCAGCCTACGGTGCTCGTCGGGGGCCAGCCATGAAGCCATCCCTGCGCCAAAGCTACCAACGCGCCGGCATAGCTGCCACCAGCTGCCTCCTCTTGGCGGCCGGGATTATCCACTTCGGCTGGGATCGCGGGCGCCTCGCCGAGGAACACCGTCTGGCTTGGCAGCGTTATGAGCAACGCATCGGCCACTATCCCCTCTCAGAGGTAGTAGATGAATTCACCCGCGCCGTGAGTCATAGCCAAGGGCAAATTGATGAGCTCAAAGGCTTGGTGGGCATGTCCCCAGTCGCCCCCTTTTTAAAGCCGCGCCGCGATAGCGGCGGATATATTGCCTTTCTTATCCGCTTTCTGCATCAAGAACTTAGCCTTAAAGCGCAAAGTTTTGAGATTGACCCGCGCTTAGGCTTTAACCTTTTGGGCTCAAGCCCGCCCAGCGAAGAAGCCGCCGAGGGCTGGCTAACCATGCTGCAATTAGTCACCAAGGCCCTCTTTCTCTGCACCGAAGCCAGCACGGCGGTTGAAAACGGCGGTGTCGATGAGGTAGTGGTGACCCGCCTCACCACCACACCCATTCCCACCGGGCCCCGCGGCCGCCCACCCTTGCTCAATGAATACCCTTTTACATTACGGATTACCGCATCATTAAGCAGCATTAGTTGGCTGCTGCAGCAATTCTCCGCCGACGAGCGCACCCCAGGCAATAAGGACGAAGACTTACGCGATTGGTTGCGCATGATCGAGCGTGGCGTTGAGGCGGCGCGCTTCACGGTGGTGCGTCCTAGCCAGCCAGCCACCATCGGCCCGCTGATTGTGCGCGGTTTCCATATCACCGGCAGCCGCATTGAGGACAATCGGATTTCTCGCCTAGTCGTAACCATCGATCTTGCCGGCATGGAATTTTTAAGCGACGAACAGCGGGGTGAGCGCGGCATGAGCAGCAGTGGCCCACGACGCGCACCGGCAGCCCGCGGTGGCGGCACAACCGTTCCCATGGCGCGGCCATGAATACGCTGTACCGGGCACCAACTGGCATCCCCCAGAAGAAGGGAGAACGATCATGAGTCTGCACCCCTCCTTGCTTGCCACCCTGGCTGCCGCAGGGCTGCTTGCGTGGTCTTTAAGTCAAGGTTTAAGCAGCGACCGGCGAGCCAAAGCCGTCATGCCTCCCGGCACCAATGAACGCCCCAGCGGCCTCTTCTTTGACATTGATTTACCACCCATCGCCCCCCTTGCTCACTACTACGGGATTCCCAGGGAAGACAGCTGGGCACCCTATAACCCCTTCGTGCCCCTGGCTACCCGGTTGGCCGATGTCGAACGTGCCCTGCGCCCCGCCCGCCCGCCAAACATTGGCACAGCGCGCATCGGCACCCGCCCACGCCAAGCTCCACCTCCCCCACCGCAAGAGCCCGTCATCGCCGCCCTGGATCTAGCCAGCCGCCAAGTGCCGGTGGCCGTTGGCGGCATGCTTCGCGCTGGTGAGCAGGTATTAGTTATCGCCCGCGATCAACAATTGGAACTTCTCGGCACCGGCGAACGCATCGGATCGTGGACCCTCGTCGATATGGGCGCCAATAGCGCCTGGTTTCTCCATGACGATGATCTCATACCCACCCGCGTGCCCATCGGCATGACTGCCGGCGACACCGCCATGCTTAGCAGCGGCGATCATCTGCCAGCAGCGCCCAGTACCCCCAACACCCCCACCCCCCGGCAGCCCGGCACCGAGCGCCCGACACAACCGCAACCTGGGGATGGGCCACGCCGTCCTCGCCGGGGCGGTGATGGCGACACCAGCAGGGGTGGTGGTGGCAGCAGCAGCGGCATCGATCTCAACCACCCCCTGGTTCAGCAGTACCTGGAAAACAACCCGCATTTGCGCGAATTTGTCCGCAATAATCCGGAACAGGCCCAACAGATGCTTGAAAACTTTTTGCGTGGCCAAGGCATGGCACCGTGAAATGGGTAATGCCGGGGGCGCTAGCTGTACTGCTTCTTGGCTGCGGGACCTCAAACTGGCAGCTGCGCCTGGATGCTCCGGCCCCCAGGCCTGAAGTGACTCTCGTGCGCATGGCCGGATCTCAACAACAACAGGCCCTCCTCGGGCCTCACCTGGAAGCCATCGGTGTCCAGATACAGGATGACGAAAAGAGCGCTGAAGAACTTCCTCTGGTCCAGCTTGAACACCAACGGCTAACGGTGCGCGTGCGTCAGCAATCCGTAAGCGATGCCGGTGGCAACTCTCGGATTCAACGCCAAAGCTATGGCGGCGTGGTTCACGAAGTTCGACTTGTGGTGCAGCATCAAGGCAGCCAACACACGCACATCGGACGCGCACTCATCCATCCAGCACCGGACCAACGACGGCAACAGGATGAAAGCTGGTGGCTGGCTGAGGATCCCCTCGTCGTCGTTCGCGGGGGCGACGCCGCCGCCCGTAGCCAGGCCATCGCCCTTGCCGTAGGCGCCTGGCTGCAGCCCCATCCGTCCCTTCAGCAATCCGCCGCCCCCTACCGGCGCTTGGATCCCAGCCATCGGGACCTACGCCCCTGGCTGCAATTGGCCATCGATGGACACCTAGATGACGCCCTTCTGGGCCTGCGCCAGCGCGCCGAGCGCCCGCCCATAAGCGGCCCCCTCGCTTACAACCTCGGAGTCCTGCTGGAAATCCGCGGCGAGATCGACGAAGCCCTTATATGGTACGGCCGCGCCCTCGCCCTTCAGCCCAAGGAACTCTACGCCCAAGCCCTCGACGAGGCCGCCCGACTTCAGCAGAGACAGCAACCACCGCCATCGAGGCAAGCAGCCAGCGAAGAGTCCTTACCTTAAGCGATTAACCCCCCCCCTGCCCAAACGCAAAGGCCTGAGTATCCTGACCCTAGCCGGGCAGCCCGGGGCAATTAACCTATAAACCGCAGTAGCACCCCATCTTCTTCGTTGCCTCCTCCTCATTTACACTCGTAAACATCGTCGTCGGCGCCTCGAATATGGGGCACTACTGCGATTTT
>REDX01000121.1 GCA_007695355.1 Planctomycetota bacterium | reverse complement strand
TTTGCCCCTCGAGCTCCCCAGGGCTCTGCTAAACGTCCAGCAGAGTTGTGGGGGTAGGGGGCTTTGTGCTCTTTTAGAAACCGACACAACTTTGGTACTTGACACCCAGCCCATAGATGCGCCGCCCTGGGCAGTGTGCTTGGCCTCGGCTTGCCTTCAGGGCCAACAGCTTAGCATACGCGGCTTACATGGCGTAGGAGGTGTTATTCCTGTGCCCATCATCCCCGAAGGATGTGCAGGGGGTACCATGATTGAGGAAACTGAGCCGGTGAACATACTTCGATATTTGCGCCCCGAATGCATCAGCTTAAACCTCAGCACTCGTCCCAGTGAAGCCGAGGAGGGGGAGAGCCCCGAGCGGTCTGAGCGCCGGCAGATAGACGATAAAGAGCGCCTCCTGCAGGAACTGGCCGATCTCCTTGATCGTTCTGGCGAGATTAGCAACCCCACCAAGTTCTATAAGGATTTGGTGCACCGTGAGCGCAAGGCGACCACCGCCATCGCCCCTGGCATTGCCCTGCCCCATGTGCGTTCCAAGCAGGTTAAATCTTTCATTATCGGCTTTGCCCGGGCCCCCGGTGAGGGCCTGCCCTTTGCCAGCCTGGATGGTGGTTTGACCCGCCTTTTCTTCCTCCTCGCCTCGCCCTCCTATGACAACGAGGGGGTTTACGATAAGATCTATCTGCGGGTCTACCGTCAATTCTCTGAAATGCTGCTCAATGAGTGGGTAACCGATAGCTTTCTTGAGGCTCAGAATGAGCAGGAGATTTACGATATTCTGCGCGGCTATATTACTCAGTAGGTCGACGGCGCCCCAATCACCCCGGCTGGGGTGTTTGGGTATTGGAAGCATGCCCGCAAGGCGGGCCGGCTTCACCCACGTTAGCTTGGTGACGCCCGGGGGCGAGAGGGCCAGACAGCGGGCTTGTTCCGTGCGTGCGGCTATCTAAACTAGGCAACCATGAAAGCACATCTCGGCATCCTGACCTTCCTGCTCTCCCTGGTGGTGGTCACCGGTGGATGTTTCCGTAGCGATGCCACCTCAACGGTGGACCGTGGCGATCGCGCCCTGGTGGTGGACACTGGGGCCAGTGCTGGCAGCGGTTCTACTGCCCGCGGTGCTGCCGGCAGTGCCGATGCGCCTTCGGGCTTCTATCGTGCACAACCGCAGCCAGGCGAGACGGTGATCGTTCTCGGCCCCAATGAATCGCTTTACCAAGTCGCCGATGATCGTGGTCTTTCGTTGCGCTGGCTGATTGAGCGCAATGACTTTACCCGGCGGCCTGGTCCTGGAGACCGCGTCATCGTTCCTGAGGCCCGTCGCTAGTCGGCGGAGTTGGCCCAGTGGCCCAGCCTCAGCACATCGTTATCGCCACCGGCAATCCACATAAAGTGCGAGAATTTCAGGAAATTCTCGATCCCTTTGGCATTGGCCTGCTTACCCCGCGTGAGGTAGGCGGACTGCCGGAGGTAGATGAAACCGGCGATACCTTTGCTGCCAATGCGATCCTTAAGGCGGAAAGCGCCTGTGCCCATACCGGGCAATGGGCCTTGGCCGATGATTCTGGCATTGCCGCCCGGGCCCTGGGCGGGGCCCCAGGGGTGCGCTCGGCCCGCTACGCCGGTGAACCCTGCGATGATGCGGCAAATAACCGAAAATTGGTGGAGGCTCTGCGCCCCCACAGCGATCGCCATGTCGCCTATGTTTGTGTCATCGCCCTCGCCCGTCCCGGCTGTGCGCCCCTTACCTGGGAGGGCACCTTTGCCGGCCGTCTGGTTGACCAGGCCCAGGGTGAGGGCGGATTTGGTTATGATCCCCATGTTTGGATCGATGACTGCGCCTGTACCGTTGCCCAAATGCCGGCGGCGGAAAAGCATCGCCGATCCCACCGCGGGCAGGCGCTGCGCGGCTTTGTCGCCTGGCTTGCCCAGCAAGGGGGCTAATAAAGGGTGCGTACCCAGACGCGCCTTCTCCGCAGCTTCCTGGCGGCCTATATCGCTCTCACCATCCTTGCCGGTGCCACCAGCTACCATCTCTTACACCTTTTTCAGCGCCAGCAGGCCGAGGATTCGGCGCGCTCATTGGCCAGCGTTCTCACCGCCGGCGGGTTCACCTTCTCTGAGCGGATTCAACGCCGTATGGAGGAATTGACCGGATTCGAATTCGTTGTTCTCAGCGAGGGCGAGGAGCGTGCCCTGCACCCTCCGCCGGGAATGGTAAGCGCAGGCTTCCCCGGTGGCGTCCTTCTCATCGATTACCAAACTGATCGTTATCATGCCGCCCTGCGTACGGTACTGGTAATTACTTCATTAGTCGCTGGTCTCGGCATCGCCATTTTCGCCCTGGTGGCCTGGCGCATTAGCCGAGCCATGGCCCTGCCCCTAGAGCGCTTGGCCAAGGCAGCCACCGCTATTGGCGCCGGTGATTGGCAAACCCCAGTGCCCCTGGTTGGCCATGGTGAAATCCGTCATCTCGCCGAAGATCTCGAAACCATGCGCCGGCAATTGATTGACCTTGATCGTCGGAATCGTGATGCCGAACGCCTCGCTACCCTCGGCACCTTTACCGCCACCATTGCCCACGAGGTGCGCAATCCTCTCAGCGCCATCCAGCTAACGGTGCAAATGCTGCGCCAGGATCCCCAGGCTCCGCCCTCCTTGGCCATGATTGAGGAAGAGATTGAACGCCTGGACGATACGGTGGACGAGTTACTGGGCTTCACCCGCGGCATGCAGGTGGAGATTCAGCCGGTGGAACTCGCCGAGGTGGTGGCGCGGGTCTGCCAACTACTACGGCGTCAAGCCAGTCACGCAGGCGTGACCCTATCTGCCCAGGGTACAGCCCGGCTGCAAGCAGACCCCAAACGAATGCGGCAATTGTTACTGAATCTTATCCTAAATGCTATTCAGGCCCTGCACGGGTACCAGGGTGATGAGACGGGGCGGGTGGACATTGCGATTCTTCCTGATGGCCTGCGGGTGAGCGACAATGGCCCCGGGGTGGATCCTGCGATCCGCGATGAACTCTTTAGCGCCTTTAGCAGTACTCGCACGGGGGGTACTGGATTGGGTCTGCATCTCGCTGCCTTGATTGCCCGGCAGCACGGTGCCAGCTTGAGTTATGAAGAGCGACCGGGAGGGGGCTCCTGCTTTATCCTTCGCGGCCTCAAGCCGGCCTAAATAGTTAATCCTGGAATGCCCCCGCCTTGCAACGTCAGCATCCGCTGCGTCGGGCGGTGGCGATGAAAAGTTGCAGGAGGATACACTAAAAGCCCTCGGCATACCCCAAGGTAGTGCGTAGAAAAGCTTGTGTGCAGGTTAAAGATGCTGCGAGGTTTAGAACCTTTGAGCGTTGCTGCCGCTTTTGATCCACCGCTCAGCCCCGCTCTCTCCATGGAGAATGACCTCATGCGACACGGCGATATATCCAGCAGTCCCAACACCGTCGGCGTTGCGGTGGTCAATTATAAAATGCCGCGCCTGCACACCCGTGATGAGGTGGTGGCTAATGCCCAGGCCATTGCCGATATGATTGTCGGCATGAAGCAAGGCTTGCCGGGTATGGATCTGGTGATTTTCCCCGAGTATTCCACCCACGGCATTATGTACGATCGTGATGAAATGTTTGCCAACGCGGCACAAATTCCCGGGGTGGAAACCGAGATTTTTTCCCGCGCCTGTCGAGCCGCCAATACCTGGGGCGTGTTTTCCCTCACCGGCGAGCAGCACGAAGAACACCCGCGCAAAAATCCTTACAACACCCTGGTTCTCATCAATAACCAGGGAGAAATCGTGCAGAAATATCGCAAAATTATTCCTTGGTGCCCGATCGAGGGCTGGTGCCCCGGCGGCCAGACCTATGTATCCGAAGGCCCCAAGGGCTTGAAGATCAGTCTGATTATTTGCGACGATGGGAATTACCCAGAGATCTGGCGTGATTGCGCCATGAAAGGTGCCGAACTGATCGTACGCTGCCAGGGCTATATGTACCCAGCTAAGGATCAGCAGGTGCTCATGGCCAAGGCCATGGCCTGGGCAAACAATACCTATGTCGCCGTGGCCAATGCTACGGGCTTCGATGGGGTCTATAGTTACTTTGGCCATTCGGCAATTATTGGCTTCGATGGGCGCACCCTGGGTGAATGCGGCGAGGAAGAGATGGGCATCCAATATGCCCAGCTTTCAATCCCCGAAATCCGCGATGCCCGGGCCAATGACCAGTCACAGAACCACCTCTTTAAGCTGCTCCATCGCGGCTATACCGGGGTCCATGCCTCGGGCGATGGCGATCTCGGCGTCGCCGATTGTCCCTTCGAATTTTATCGCAATTGGGTGAACGACGCCCAGAAAACCCGCGAGCAGGTAGAGGCCATTACTCGTTCCACGGTTGGCGTGGCAGCTTGCCCAGTGGGCAATTTACCCACCGCGGCCAAGGAACGGGAAGCCTGAATTGCATGCATGGCAGCAGTTCTGATCGATCCTGGAAGACGGAGTCCTAGTGCCCTTCCTCAATGACCGCATGGAGGAGGGACAGCGCCGGGTTGCCGAGCGCCAGGCCTTGGCCCTTGAAAATATTGGTCCCGGCGATCTTGAGGATAACCACCGCCGCGCCGCTACAGTTGGCCGTTTTCGCTTTTCCATTCCAGCCATTGAGGCCCATCTCCGTTCGCAGATTATCGGCCAAGAGGGGGCCATTACAGCGGTGCTTGATCTGCTGCGCATTGTCCTCGCTGATATTGGCGATGGTCGTCGGCCCCTGGCGACGGTGTTATTTCTCGGGCCAACGGGGGTGGGGAAAACGGAATTGGTCCGCAGTTTGGCCCAGGCTTTACATGGCGACGCCGATGCCCTCTGCCGCATCGATATGAACACCCTCGGCCAAGAACACTATGCAGCGGCGATTTCCGGCGCTCCCCCCGGCTATGTCGGCTCGAAGGAGGGGCGCACCCTGTTTAATCCCGAGACTATCGAAGGGAGCCTTGAACGGCCGGGAATCGTTCTCTTTGATGAAATTGAAAAGGCCAGTCCTCAGGTTGCCATGGCTCTGCTCAATATTTTTGACCATGGCACCCTCACCGTGGCTTCCGGCGAGCGGACCTATTCCTTCCGCAATTCTCTCATTTTTATGACCAGTAATCTCGCCGCTCATCAGCTGCGGCAGGCCGTGCTGGCGATGCATTCCGGTTGGCGGCGGCGCTTATTTCCACTCAGTCTGCAGGCCCAGCAAGAGCGCTTACAGGAATTGGCGCATACTGCCCTGATTGAACGCTTCGCCCCGGAATTCGTCGGCCGCCTTGATCATATCGAAGTCTTCCACGCCATCCAGGGCACGGATGTCGCGGCCCTGATTGCCCGAGAGATAGAAAAGCTCAATGGACGACTGGCTAAGCACCGCTGCCGGCTAACCCTTAGCCCGGCGCTGATCGAACATCTCGCCCGCACGGGATTTGATCGCCAGTTTGGCGCTCGATCCCTGCGCCGGGTCCTGCGCCGCCTGATCGAGGCACCCCTGGCCCAGCTTCTGATGGAGGCACAGGCCGGCCATAGGGAGTCGATCAATCTGCGCGATCGTCAAGGAAGCATTGATCTAGGCGCGGATCTTTTCCGCGGGGAGGTGGTGTTTTCGGCTCCTGGCTAGGGTTTCGAGGCGCTATTCATTATCCCCTATGGGACACCTGAGGCGATGCCGCCAGTCGCTAGATCACACATTGCACCACCTGTCACAGAGCCGCATCTAGGCTGAGTCGGCGCAGTTGAGATAGTGGTCTGATGCCAGACACGGATGATCAGAGCTCGGTCGAGGTTGACCAATCGCATGCTTTCCGCCCGCCTCCATGGTGGCAGCGCTTACCCATGGGGCCAGCCCCCCTCATGGTGCTGCTGGTGGCCGTGCTCAGTTACCTGCTGCTGCTGCTTATGCCCCCAGAGCGAGTTGAGGCAGATCTGGTGCTGTGGACCTTCTCGCCCGACCACCATAATAGTTACCAGCGCGCCCTGCCTGCGTTCCAGGCGCGCCACCCAGAAATTCGGGTGGCCAGCCTATTGGTGCACGATAGCGCGATTAATCAGCGCCTGAGTTCGGCCTTCTGGGCAGGGGTGAATGTTCCGGATCTGGTAGAGGTGGAGATTTCCCACGTCGGTCCATTTTTCCGCGGGCCGGTTGACCAGATTGGTTTTATCGATCTGCGCTCGCGCCTTGAGGCTGCGGGCATGCTTGATCGCATCCCGGCCAATCGCCTAGCGCCTTACAGCCACCGTGGTCGTATTTTCGGCATCCCGCACGATGTTCATCCGGTCATGTTCGCCTATCGCGCTGATCTCCTTGATCCTTTATTGGAGCAAGCAGGCATCGGTATTGAAGATCTCGATACCTGGGAAGCCTATATCCAATTCGCCCGCGATTACGTCCGCCCCACTGGCCGCTTTATGCTACAGATGGAAGATGGCGCCG
Organism: Planctomycetota bacterium; assembly: GCA_007695355.1. Taxonomy (GTDB): domain Bacteria; phylum Planctomycetota; class UBA11346; order UBA11346; family UBA11346; genus REDP01. Next base: position 3,152 of record REDX01000121.1, on the reverse strand, counting down.
GCTACGGCTTTGAGCCCTATCTCTACCAGGCCGGCGGTGGGTATTTCAATAGCGATGGCGAAGTTATTATCGATCAGGATATCGTGGTCGAAACCCTGCTCTGGTGGCTACCCCTGGTGGCTGGCCCCGATGCCATCTGCATAAATTACGGCAGTTGGGGTCTTCCCTTTTTCCGCGGCCTGGAAGAGGGAAATTATCTTATGGTGATCGCGCCGGATTGGCGCACCGGATCAATCGAGAGAAACCTGCCCCAATTGAGCGGTCGAATGCGCCTCATGCCCCTGCCAGCCTTCACTCCCGGCGGTCGGCGCACTTCCAGTTGGGGCGGTACCATGCTGGGCATTACCCGGGCCACGCCGGATCCTGATCTGGCCTTTGAATTGGCCATGCATCTCTACGCCGACCTGGATATGCTCGAAGAAACCTTCCGCAGCACCAATATTCTCCCCGCTGACCGTCGGGCTTGGGAGCGCCCAGCCTTTGCTGAGGCCCGAGACTATTGGCAGGGTCAGGCCATTGGCCTTGAATACGCCGCCTTGGCCGACGATATCCCAATCCAAGTAGGCCACCCTTATCTGGGTTTGGCTAAGGATAAGCTTGGCGAGGTAGTGGTGGCCTCGGTGGCGCGCTATCGCCGCCGTGGGCCAGAGGGCATGGAGGACTTTATTCGGCAGCGTTTAAGCAGTGCGGCGGATTATGTCCGCCTGCAATTGCGTCGGGTGCCAGACTGGGAGGCCGAGCCGTGATTAAGCTCTCCGGGCCTCGTTATGCGCCCTATCTCTTTTTGCTGCCCTTCGCCATTGTCTTTGCTGTCTTTATCGCCTGGCCGTTGCTGCGCAGCCTTTTCATGTCCTTTACCATTACCAGTGGTCCGGGGGCCTCGGTTCCGGTTGGTCTTGATAATTATCGTTTCCTTCTTTCCGATCCTGATTTTTGGCTCGCCACCCGTAATACCCTGACCTTTGCCTTTTTTACCATATTGCTTCAGGTGCCCCTCAGTCTCGGCCTTGCCCTGCTGCTTAATAGGAAGGGGCTATGGCTGCGAAACACCCTGCGTTTTGCATTTTTCTCGCCGCATCTCATGGGATTGGTGTTTGCGGCCATTTTGTTTACTCTGCTTTTCGCCCCGCTCTTTGGTTTGGTCAATATCGCTCTGCATAATGCTACATCCTTCCTCGGTGACCACGCTTGGAGCCTGGAGACCCGCTGGCTGGGCGAAGCGCGGTGGGTCATGCCGGCATTAATTCTGGTCAACTTGTGGCTCTATGTCGGATATAGCATGATCTATTTCCTGGCCGCCTTGCAGGCCGTGGATCGCGAGCTCTACGAGGCGGCGCGGGTGGATGGCGCTGGGCCCATTGCCCGCTTCTGGCATGTAACCCTCCCTGGTATTCGCCATGTGCTGATCTTTGTCGTGGTACTGTCCACCATTGGTAGTTTCCAGCTTTTTGAGCTACCCTACCTCCTGCTCAATAATAGTTCTGGACCGGAGGCGGCGGGGTTAACCTTGGTCATGTATTTATATCAGAATGGTTTTGTCAGCGGTGATTTGGGTTACGCTTCAGCCATTGGTTGGACCTTGGTGGTGCTGGTGCTGGCGATTACCCTGGTGCAGCTTTATCTCACTGGGACTGGCAAGAAGGGGGACGCATCATGAAGGGGGTTTCACTCATGATCGTCTGGCTCACCCTGGTGGGGGTGGCGCTCATTTTCCTGGCGCCACTGATCTATTTAATCGTTGCCTCGGTGAAGGAGACCGAGGATTTCCACGCCTACGCCTTTTTTCCGCCCTTAGACCGCATAACTTGGGGCAATTTTACCAGCCTCTTCGGGCAGATGGACTTCCTGCGCTTTCTTCTCAACAGTTTCTTTGTTACCTGTGCAACGGTGATTCTCCAACTCTTTATGGCAACGCTCGCCGGTTACGCCCTCGCCTGTTATCGCTTCCGTGGGCAAAAGCTGCTGATTATTGCCATGCTGGTCTCAATGATGATTCCAGCGCCGGTGCTGCTGGCGCCCCTCTATGAATTGCTTTTTCACATCCGCCTGATCGATACCCACGCCGGGCTTATTGTGCCGGGTTTGGTGAATGTGTTGGGGATTTTCCTCTTCCGGCAGTCTATGCTCGGTATTCCCAAGGATCTCCTTCAGGCGGCGCGGGTCGATGGGGCATCGGAATGGGGAATTTATTGGCATGTCGCCTTGCCGGTGGTGCGGCCGATGATTGGCGCCTTTACCCTCATCGCCTTCATGGGAACCTGGAATAGCTTCCTTTGGCCCCAGGTGGTGCTGCAGTCCACCGATCTATTCACTTTGCCCATTGCCCTCAATCAATTGGTGGGCCTCTATCATGACGACTACGGAGCACTCATGGCCGGTACCTTGCTCGCCGTCTTGCCGGTGGTCGGGCTCTTCTTCATGCTCCAGCGCGAGTTCATTAGCGGCCTCACCGAGGGCGCGGTAAAGGGTTGACTATGGCCAGTATTTCCCTGCAACATCTCTGTAAAACCTATGACGGTGCCGACCTCGCCGTTGACCACTTGAGCCTGGACATCAGCGATGGCGAATTCTTGGTGCTCGTCGGCCCCAGCGGCTGCGGTAAGTCCACCGCCCTGCGTATGATCGCGGGATTAGAGGATATAAGCAGCGGCGATTTACTGATTGCAGAGCGGCGGGTGAACGACCTCACCCCGCGTCAGCGCAATATTGCCATGGTCTTCCAGAGCTACGCCCTGTATCCCAGTAAAACCGTCTATGATAATATTGCCTTTCCCTTGCGCATGCAGGGTGGGCTCTCCAGGGCTGCTATTCAAGAGGCGGTGATGCGGGTTGCCGATTCCTTGGAATTGGGTGAGTACCTTGGGCGCCTACCCAAGGCCCTCTCCGGTGGTCAGCGCCAGCGCGTCGCCATGGCCCGCGCCTTGGTGCGCGAACCGGTGGCCTTCTTAATGGATGAACCGCTTTCTAATCTTGATGCCAAATTGCGGGTGCAATTGCGCAGTGAGATTCTCAGCCTGCAGCGCCGCACCCGCACCACCACCGTCTACGTTACCCACGATCAGGTGGAGGCGATGACCATGGGTGATCGGGTTGCGGTACTTGATCGCGGGGTGCTGCAGCAAGTGGCGGCACCGCAGGAACTCTACCGTCAT
>REDX01000251.1 GCA_007695355.1 Planctomycetota bacterium | reverse complement strand
CGGTTTCGCCGCTGTCAGTATCCAGCAGCTTCCAGGCGGAATCAGCGTTGAAGTCGCCGAGGTCAAAGGATAGAATGCGCATGGCTGGGCCTCCTAGGGTTTTTGTGTTTGGGCTATTCAAGCCCGTTGCCTGCCGGGGTCGAGCAATCGACCCCGGCGGCCCAGCCGCATGATTTCAAAGCTCACCTTGGGTGAGGAATCCCCGCTTCGCGGTGGAGTCTTTTTGCGCCAAAAGCATGCCATGCGAAGCTGGCATTACTTTTCCAGACAAGCTTTGCGCCGCCCTGCTAGTCAGCGGACTTTCTCGCCTTGCCCTGCTGCCCTGGCTAGGACACTTCAAGAATGCTATCGTGCTACCTTGGTTGGCGTTATCTTACCCGGCGACGGGCCGCTTGGCTGGCCCTGGCGGCGGTCATCCTATCGGTGGCGGTGCCAATCGTGGTTTTGGGAGTCATGCAGGGCATTGTCGATGCCACCCGCAATCAGGTGCGCGCCGCCGAGAGCGACCTTACCCTGCAGCCCCGCGGCGGCCGCCTGGGCATCGTTGCCGATAGCCAGGCCCTCACCGCCATCCGCAACCACGATGGGGTAGCAGCGGTAGCGCCCTTCATTAGCGGGGTGGCCTTTATCAATAGCCGCGGCGATGGTTCCCGGGCCGATGCCCGGGGCAATTATTTTACCGCCATTGATGGCGTTGACTGGGATGCCGATTGGGCGATGGGGCGACTCTCCAAGGATCTCCTGCATCAGCGTCCGGTGGTTGAACTCACCGCTCCGCCCCTAGCCCCCGATGAGCGCGGCAGCGGATTCATTACCCCCGCCTGGCGCCACCACTTGGTTATGGCCGGCCTCGACCTGGGCCTGGGCCTGGGCGCCACCCTCCCCCTGCCGCCCCAGCCCCGGCCCTTGCCCGGCATTGTTCTGGGACGAGAGCTGATCTATGGCGAAGGCGGCATGGCCCCCTGGTCGCCCCTGCGCCCGGGCAGGGTGGTGAGTTTAATTATCCCCGATGGCCGGGGCGGCACCATTGGCCGGGTTCAGGCTGAAATCTCGGATACCCTGGCCGTGGGTGCCCTGGAGATTGATCGCTTCGCCACCCTCATGCCCCTGCCCCTGGCCCAGCGCCTTACCGCCATGGATGGCCGGCACCCCGATTCCCCAGGAGTGGCAGAGATTTCCGGCTTTCGCGTCGTCGCCAATCAACCAAATCAGATTTTACGCCTGCGCGATCAACTGGAATCCCAGTTTCCCCTCTACGGCCTGACCTGGCAAGAGCGGCGTGGGAATTTGGTGCGCAGCCTGGAGGTGCAGCGCAATATTTTGCTGCTAGTCATGGTGCTCATCCAAGGGATCTGCGTTTTTATTATTTACGCCGTATTTAGTACCTTGGTGGTCGAAAAGCGCCACGATATTGGCGTCCTCCTAGGCCTTGGCGCCGCCCCCCATCGCATTGCCGGCGCCTTCCTCTTTGCCGGGCAAAGCGCCTGTATTGTCGGCGGCATGATTGGTTGGGCCCTGGGCTGGGCTGGCCTCTGGGCGCTGAATCCCTTAAGCGAATTACTTGGCGTGCCCCTCTTCCCCCAGGCCATTTTCTATTCGCCGCAAGCGCCGATAAGCTGGGACGCGCGCCTGCCAGCCCTCTTCATTGGGGTGATTATGAGCGTTGGCCTGGTGGCCAGCCTCTTGCCGGCCTGGCGCGCCGCGCGCATCGATCCCATCAGCACCCTGCGGGAGCATGGCTAATGGCACGTCTCCAGGTGGAGGGATTGCACAAGGCCTATCCCGGCCTACCGGTTTTGGTCGACTGCCATCTCGAGGTGGCGGCGGCGGAGGCGGTGGCCATACAAGGGGCCTCGGGCACCGGCAAAAGCACCCTCCTCAATTGCATTGGCTTACTCGATAGCCCCGATTCCGGACGCATCTCCCTCGATGGTCAGGATGTCAATACCTGCTCGCGGCGAGAGCGCTCGGCCCTGCGCGGCCGTCGGCTGGGTTTTGTTTTCCAGGCCTTTCACCTGCTGCCTGAATTCAATGTGCTGGAAAACATTCTCCTCGCCGCCCGCTGCGCCCACCTGCCGGTGAGCGCCTGGCGGGCCCGCGCCGAATCCCTGCTTCAGCGTTTAGGCCTGGCGGATCGGGCCCTCAGCGATGTCTCCACCCTCTCCGGCGGCGAGCGCCAGCGGGTAGCCCTCTGCCGCGCCCTCCTGCTCAAACCGGCCCTAATCCTGGCCGATGAACCCACCGGCAATCTCGACCCAGACACCGCCGCCCTGGTCCTCGATCACTTACTAGAATTGGTGCACAGCGAAGGATCCAGCCTGGTACTGGTCACCCACGATAGCGATATTGCCCACCGCTGCGATCGCCAACTGCGCCTGCAGCAGGGCCAACTGAATGTTGGGTCTAGACCGACGGCGGGTTCTCGCGCTGGCGCATCCGTCGCAGCGCCCGCCCCATAAGCCATTCGCCAAAGCCGGGGGAGATTGCGTAGAGGACGGCGGCGAGGCGGGCAAACCAGGGCAGGATAATTCGCCGGGGACGGCGGCGGCGGACCTGGCGGAGAATCGCCCGAGCTACTTGCTCGGGGCGCAGGGGCGAACCCGGGCGCCAGTCCCAAACCGCTCCCGGTTTGGGCGCGGAGGCGAAAAATTCCGTGGCTACGGTGCCGGGACAGCAGCTGAGAATGCGGATATCGGCATCGCGCAATTCCATGCGCGCCGCCGCCACCCAGGCCTCAAGGGCGTGCTTGGTGGCGCAGTAGGCCCCCATGCGCGGGATCGGCAGAAAGGCCGCCACCGAGGAAACGCAGACCATCGCAGATCCCGCGCCCATATGCGGCCGGCTGGCGCGCAGGGTGCGCTGCACGCCTACCACATTGCAATCGTAGACCATCGCCACATCGGCGGCGCTCAAATCGCTGAGCTCGCCATCGACCCCGCGCCCGGCATTGGCCACCACCCCACGCAAAGGGCCGCGCTGGGCGACGGCGCTGGCAACCGCTCGATCCAGCGACTCCTGACTCAGCACATCAGCGAGATAGTAGGAAAAGTGCGCTCCGGCAGGGTCCAGGCGCTGCTGCAAGTCCTGCAATCGATCCTCGCGGCGGGCCAGGCCGCTGACCTGCCAACCCTGGGCCAAAGCCCATTCCACCAGCGCAGCGCCAATGCCTGATGAGGCTCCGGTGATCAATAGATGTGGTCGCGATGCTATCATTCCCCACGCCCCAGGCCGCGCAGCACCGCTTCCGCCTGCACCGTGCGGGCATCGGGCAGCATGAGGACCACGCCAGCTAAACGGCCATGCCAGTGCCGGAGGAAGCGCAGCACCCCGGCAACGTCTTCGTCGGGATGGCTGCGCAGGCGCTCGCGTAGGCGCTCGGGCACCGAGAGTACCGGCACCTCGTAATTGAGCTCTTCGGCGGTTTCGGCATCGGGCAGCACCAGTACCTCGGCGAGCAGGGGCAGGGTGCAGCCGCTCTCGGCGATCTGCGCCATCGCCTGACGAAAGGCCTGCGGCTCATAAATCGGCTGCAGACTCACGAAGTCTGCACCCGCCGACTGCATGGCGGCGGCGCGATTGGCCCAGGAGGCGGGCAGACGTACGCCGACGGTGAACTCCCAGGCTTCGTCCTGGCGCACCCCGCGCAGGTCAAAGCCGCGATTGCCCTCGCCTACCAAATGCAGGAGCTGCAGAGGATCAACCCCGCTCACCCGATCGCTTACCAAATGGGAAAAGACCCCGGCATCGATGAGAATGTGGCGAATCCCCAATTCATGGGCATCGGCGAGGGCGGCTTCGGCGGTGGCGAGATCGATGGCGGCGGCCGGCAGCTCGAGGATGGCCGGGCGCTGGGCATGATCGCCCAAACGGCGGAGCCGGGCGGCCACATGGCCGCTGGCGCCGGTGCCACCGGGCCAGGCCGCCATGACCCCAATACCGGCGCAGCCGGCATCAGCGAGGGCGCGCACCGCCGCCATCGCCGGGGCGGTGGCAAGGCGGCCGGGGATCATCGCCAAAACGCTGAGCTGAGTCGATTGCAGCTGCGCCAAGAGGGGATCTCCCTGCCGGCGAATGGTGGTGGCCGAGCGGGCTGGCTGCCGAGCGGGCCGCTGGCTTTGCACCGGGCTGCCGCCGAGGTCCGCGATGGCGGCAATATGATCCGGGCCAACCCCACAGCAGCCGCCGATCAAACAAGCTCCCTCGGCCATATAGGCCTCGGCGCTGCGGCGGAAATACGCCGGATCCAGGTGGTAACTCAGGCGGCCATCTTCACCGGCGGTGGGAAAACCCGCATTCGGCAGGGCGAAAACTGGCAGCGAACTCACTTCCGCGAGGCACTTAAGAATGGGTAATAATTGCCGCGGGCCACCGGCGCAATTAACCCCCACAGCCGCCGCCCCCTCGCGCGCCATGGTGCGGGCGAATTCTTCCAATTCCTCTGCATCGTTGCGCAGCAGGGCGCGGCTAACTAAGACCGGCACCGTTCCCACCCGTCGCACCCCGCGCAGCAGGGCCCGGGCTTCCCGGGTGCTGGGAAGGGTTTCAAGGATGAATCCATCAACCCCCGCATCGACCATGGCGAGGGCGATTTCGGCGGCGGCCTCCTCGGCCAGGGATTCGTCGATCACCTGATCATCAATGCTGACCTTGCCCGGGCCCACGGTGGGGCCCATGGGGCCGATGGAGCCGAGTACCGGAATACGACCGGCGGCGGCTTGACGGGCCAGGCGCACCCCGGCCTGGGCGACTCGGATCGCCTCTTGGCGATCGCCCTTAAATTGAAAGCGATTACAGCGGAAGGTATTGGTGGTGAGGGCCTGGGCGCCGGCGGCCACGTAAGCCCGGTGCACCTTCAATACCGCATCTGGATTGCTGAGATTGGCCGAGTCGAGGGGCTGGCAGCTGAGGCCAGCTGCGCTTAGTTCAGTGCCAATGGCACCATCGATCACCAGCATACGATGACCGAGGCGACGGCTCAAAGGATTGCCCAGGCCCTGCAAGCTGCCACCGACAATATGGGCCGAGAGCAGACGGGCTAGGCGCTCGAGCAATTCCGGCGGCAGCTGGGCCCCGGCTTCCCCCAGCAGGCGAGCCATGCCGGCCGCGCCCATGGCCGGGGCACGACGGGCATTCGCCTCCGCCGCCGCCACCGTAGATTCGAGCAGAATGGTGGTGGTCATCGCGCCAACGCCGCCGGGCACCGGCGAGAGGGCCGCCGCCACCTCGGCCACCGCCGGGTCGACATCACCCACCGTGCGCACCTTGCCGTCCTCGCCGCGTAGGCGATTAATTCCGACATCAATCACCGTGGCCCCGGGCTTAATGTGATCCGGGCCAATCAGGCCAGCCTTACCGACCGCGACGATGACCAAATCGGCCTGCCGGGTATGAGCCTGGAGATCGCGGGTATCGATATGGCAGACAGTGACCGTGGCCCCGGCGCTCAAGAGTAATTGGGCCAGCGGACGGCCGACAATCACCGAAGCACCCACCACCACCGTATCCACCCCGCGCAGGTCGCCGAGGGCGGCCTCGGCCAGGGCCACCGCCGAGCGGGCGGTACAGGGGGCAAGGATTTCACGACCCTGCAGTACCAGACCGAGATTGGCCGGATTAACCGCCTCGACATCCTTATCTGGGCTTAGCAGGGCCTGGGCGGCGCGCTCATCCAGGCCCTCGGGCAGGGGGCTTTGGACGATAATGCCGTGCACTTGAGAGTCCGTATTCAAGCGCTCAATGAGCGCCGCCAGATCCTCTTGGGTGGCATCGCTGAGGAGATTTTCGCGCCAGTAACGAATGCCGACGGCGGCGCAGGCCTTCTCCTGATTGCGGGTGTAAACATCCCAGCCGTGATCATCGCCCATGCCCACGGCGACCAAGCAGGGCTGCACCTCGGCAGCGCGCAGGGCTTCAACCCGCCCGGCGAGGCGTATCCGCCGCTCCTCAGAGACCTGCTTGCCATCAATCATCCGTGCGCTCATGGTCGAAACCCTAGGCCCACTCAGCGGCGAGACAACGCCGCAGCGGCGCTGGGGAGGAACGGCGGTGGGAGAGATCGCGGCCGTTGCCGCAATTGCCTCATTCCCTTGAAAAGGGTTTACTCGTGTTCAGCACATAAAATAACCATAAGAATTACTTATGGTGCAGGGCTCCTGCTGCGTTGCGAATTCCTCAATGGATTGAGTGGTTAGAATAAAAGATGCTGCCAAGGCTGCAAACTGTCCTTTGGGAAAAGATTAGAAGATGGTAGCCGGAACAGCTCTATGCTGGTGGCGAAATTTCCCGTCGCTTACTCGGCGCCAATTCACCCATCAGCCCCGGTGCCGAGCCCGCCAGCGGCCCGGACTCATCCCCTGGGCGGCACGGAAATGGCGATTAAATCCACTGGGATCGGGAAAGCCGCAGCGGACGCCAATCTCACTCACCGCAAGATCGGAATTCAGCAATAAAGCGCAGGCCGCCTGGAGGCGGGCCGCCTGCAGCAATTGACTAAAGCTTGCGCCACAGAGCTGGCGCACCAGATGGCGGCAGCGTTCGCTGCCGATTCCCAAGGCGGCAGCCAAATCCGCCAGGCTTAGCGGCTCGGCATGGCGACTGGAAATCACGCGTTCGATGGTCTGCCGGCGGGATCGCCATTCGGCGGCATGGCCCTGCTGCAGCCGGGGTTGATCGCGATACCAGCAGGATAGGCGGGCCGCCAATTGGCGCAGGTGCTCGCGCTGGCGGGGCAGCTGATCCCTCTCCAATCGCGGAAGACGCTGCCAGCCGGAGGGTCGCCAGGCCGGAGAGGGCGGCTCCAGATGATCGTGTAGCCCTGGTCCGGACTGGGCTGCGTCATAGAACGCTGGGCCGGCAAACAGAACAAAGCTCAGCCGGCCATCACAGAAAACCGGTTGTACCAATTCACTGAATCCGGCATGGCAGCGCTGCAGGCGCCCCTGGGGCCACTGCTGGGCCTGGTGACGACAGTCCCCGCATTCAAAACGCAGACAGCGGTCGCCATGGGGACCGGTTTTCACCCCTTGGCAAATGGGCTGTGCATGGCGAAATCGCTCCATCGGCAGGTGGTCCCATAGGACATGCAGGAGATCGTGGACCACCACTGGCAGGCCCATGGCAGCCTCGGTGGTTTGTAGGGCGTGTTCCATCTCGCTCACCATGGCATCCACCTTATAGCCGAATTAACCAATTTCACAACCGCATCCACCCTAGGCAGCTAAGCCCGGAGGCGCTAGGCTCAGTAGGCGAACCCAAAGGAATCCCCATGGCCAGCCAAACCTACACCCTCAAACGCCAAATCCGCCGGGAATCGGGCTATGATCTGGTCATTGCCGGCGGTGGGCCCGGCGGCTGCGGCGCCGCCATCGCCGCCGCCCGCCTTGGCGCCAAGGTCCTTTTATTGGAGAGCAGCGGCTGCCTCGGCGGCATGGGCAGCTCAGCCCTGGTCGCCGCCTGGTCCCATATGAGCAATGGCAGCGAAGCGGTAATCGGCGGACTCATGCGCGAATTGGTGGAAGCCATGTACCAACGCGGCTTTATCGCCCCCTCCTACGATGACCGTTATTGGACCAGCATGCACAATCGCGGTGTCGGCTACAATGCCGAAGGCTATAAACTTTTACTCGATGAATGGTGTTCAGCGGCGGGGGTTGAGGTGCGCTTCTTTACCCGCGTCATCGACGCCGATTGCAGCGAAGATTCCGTCCGTGGGGTGATTATCCATAATGTCGAGGGCTATGCCTATATTGACAGTCCCACCGTCATTGATGCCACCGGTGATGGTCTGCTGGCCGCCATCTGCGCCGCACCCAGTCGCCGCGCGGGGGTAGATACGCCGCACATTATGCCGCCCACCCTCTGCAGTTTGCAAACCGGCATCGACTACAAGGTCTTCCATCGTCATCTGCAGCAAGCGGCGGTGGAGCGCGCCCTCGATGAAGGCTTTTTCTCCCAGCCAGATCGTCACGTTCCTGGCCTCTTCCGCAGCGGTAGCCACCACGCCACCATGAACGCCGGCCACCTCTTCGGTATGGACGCCCTGAATATCGCCTCATTAAGCGAGGGCATGCGCCAGGGCCGGCGACTGGCTTGGGAATACAATGCCTTCTTCCGTCGTTACGTGCCCGGCTGCGAGGAGATGGAATTGGTAACCACCGCCGCCAGCATGGGCGTGCGCGAATCTCGCCGCATTATTGGGGAATACGAACTGAATTACGCCGACTACCAGGCTCGCCGTCATTTCCCCGATCAAATCGCCATCTACTGCAAGCAAACCGATATCCATGTCTACGCCCCCACCCCAGAGGAATATCAGCGTTATCGCGAAGAGTTTGAATCCGCTGACCTCCTGGCGGCAGGCGAATCCTATGGCATCCCCTACGGCATTTTAGTTCCCCGGGGCTGGGCCAATCTCTGGGTGGCCGGACGCTGCTGCTCCTCAGACTTGAAAGTTAATGGCGCCATCCGCGATCAACCCGCCTGCCTCATGATGGGACAAGCCGCCGGCAGCGCCGCCGTACAGGCCTTGCACCTGGGGCAACGGGCCGATCAACTGGACACCCAAGCCCTCATCTGCACCCTGCGCGACCAAGGTGCCAACCTGCCCCAAGCCAATCTCTCCCCCACCATGACCCGTAGCCAGGCGAGCCAACCATGAGTAATCCCCCCCACATTGTCGTCCTCGACGAAGGAACCATTAACCTCGGCGATGGGGTATGGGATGAACTGCGCCAACTGGGCCGACTTACCCTGCATTACAATACCCCGCGCCATGATCCCAAGATTATCCGCGAGCGCATTGCCGATGCTCATATAGTCCTCAGCAATAAGGTGCCTTTGGATGCGGAAACCATTCGCGGCGCCACACAGCTGCGCATGATTGGGGTATTGGCCACTGGCTATAATATTGTCGATATCCAGGCGGCCACCACCGCCGGGGTGCGGGTCTGCAATGTGCCTAATTATAGCACGCCGTCGGTGGCTCAGCACACCCTGGCCCTGATCCTGGAATGCTGCAATAATGTTGGCCGTCATAGCCATGCCATTCGCCAAGGGGCCTGGGTCGACTCTGAATTTTTTTACTTTGCCGATGCGCCGCTGGTAGAATTGAGCGGGCGCACCATCGGTTTAATCGGTTTTGGCACCATCGCCGAAGCCGTGGGCCGCCTCTGCTCAGCCTTTGGCGCCCGGGTCCTCGCCTACCGCCGCCATCCCGGCGCCGCTCCCGACTACGGCCCCTTCGCCTGGGCCGAATCCATTGATCAGATTATTCACGAAGCGGATGTGGTAAGCCTGCACTGCCCCCTCACCCCAGAAACCGAAGGACTCATCAGTGAGACCCGACTGGGGCAGATGAAGTCAACGGCATTTTTGATTAATACTGCCCGCGGCGCCCTGGTTGATGAAGCAGCGCTGGTGCAGGCCTTGCGCCAGGGCCGCATTGCCGCCGCTGGTTTAGATGTCTCCACCATCGAACCCATGCCGGCTCAAAGCCCCCTCCTCTGCGATCTCCCCAACCTCTTCATCACCCCCCACAACGGCTGGGCCAGCGAGGAGAGCAAGCGCCTTCTTCTAAAGATTACCGCGGAAAATATACGTCGTTTTCTCGCCAATGACCCGATTCATGTGGTGGCTT
>REDX01000118.1 GCA_007695355.1 Planctomycetota bacterium | reverse complement strand
CGACCGCATGGAAGGACCATTCAGCGAGGTGGTCGTTAAGTGAACAACATTGGTCTTAGGCCGCTGTCGCTCAAGTGTTCTGGCCCACGGATAACCCGGAGTATGACTAGCGTGCAGTGCCTCTTGGGGGCCCCTGAAAAGCTGGAAATCGTCGTCTATAGTTTGCATTATGTTGGTGCCGCGATCTCCAGGGCACAGCGAGTGCTTCTGCCAGTTGATGGTCCAGGATGACAGCTGCTGCATAGAACCATCACGGGCCTAGGGTAATTCTAGCAACTGCGTAGATTTTTGGCTATCTTAGTCCTTGCCATTGTGTGCCCCTATGCAATATCATCTTCCTACGAGTCCTGCCGCGATCTTAACTCACAGGTTCTCTTACTGATCTCTGTTAACGCATGCACTGCGAGGGAGAGCGATTATGCTTAGTCTGGTGGTTGAAGATGATTTTGTTTGCCGTAAGGCGCTTTCGGCTCAGTTGGCTCGTTTTGGCGACTGTGATATTGCTAGCGACGGGGTTGAGGCCTTACAGGCGGTGGATCTTGCTCTCGCTGATGGTCGTCCCTATGATTTGATCTGCCTTGATATTCAGATGCCTAATCTGGATGGTCAGGCCACCCTTAAAGCCTTGCGGCTGCGTGAGCAAGCCGCCGGATATCCCATCGGCAAGGGGGCAAAGGTACTGATGACCACCTCCATGAGTGATAAGGACAATATTTTTGGGGCCTTTCGCGGTAATGCAGATGGTTATCTCACCAAACCGATTACCACTGAAGGTTTAGCCCAGGCCCTGGGACAATTAGGATTGGTGCCAGGCCAAGAATCGTTGGGTTGATAGTTCATGGATGGGCTAGATGCGGGATTGGTGAGTGAATTTATTGAGGAGAGCTTGGAGGGGATTCAGGCTGCCGAAGCCTGTCTCTTAGCCCTTGAGCATGGGCGTCCGGCTGCTAAAGAGGTGCAGGAGATATTCCGGATTATTCATTCTCTCAAAGGCAATGCCGCGCTTTTCGGATGTGAGGCTTTAAAGCTAGTGTCCCACGATGCAGAGTATCTCCTCGACGGCCTGCGGCAGGGGCAGGAAAAGCCGGGGCCCCAGATTATCGAAGTCCTTCTCGCGGTTCTTGATTGGAGTAGAAAGACCCTTGGCGAGTTGCGGCAAGGGCGGCATGCCGATGTGCAAGGGCTTTCGGTTAAGGATTTAAGAACTCGCCTTACTGCGGCACGATCGCGAGTCGGTCCTCAGGTCAAATGGCAGCATGAACTGTTTGATGTGCTGCAATCTCTGCACAACGACGGGCACCCCTTGGCTGCGCGCCTGCAGCACATCGCGGAGGCTTTGGCAGTTGGGGATAGTGTAGGAGCAAGCGAGGGAAGCCATAGCCCACCATCTCGATTGCGTTCTCTGCTCAAAGAGCCGATTGAAGAAGTCCTGGATGATGACACCTGTTTGGAGGTGGAATCTATACTGCAGGAAATTCGTGCAGCTGCTCTAGATGATGAAGCCTCGGCTTTGGCTGAAGAATGTTGGGATGGATATCAGGTCTTTACTGAGAGCGTCGGTTTTGATGAAACCCTCCGGCAATGGCTATTGAACCATGTCGATGAGATGGCGACAAAAGCACAATGGGCGTGGCATAATGGAGAAGCGGATTCGACGGCACAAGTTCAACAACGATCGCCATCCGTGTCAGCGCCGGATATGTCAACGCTTGCGATGCAAGCCACCGGCGATCAGCAGCGAACGATGCGTGTCAGTGAAGAGCATATTGACACCTTTCTCGCCTATGTTGGCGATTTACTAGTCATTGGCGATACCTTTCACCACCTTCAGCGGCGTTTAGCAGGCCTTGCAGCCAGCGCGCACGAAACTGCGTTGAGCACCTTGGCTACAGATCTGCGACGCGCCCATGAGACGTTCCAGGGCCTATCAGGAAAGCTTCAGTCAAGCATTATGTCCATACGGCAGCTGCCGGCCGAGGTGCTATTACGGCGCTTGCCACGCTTGGTGCGAGATGTGGCTAGCGACCAAGGAAAGGAAGTGCGCGTCATTCTACAAGGTGAGGGCTTACGCCTGGATAAGCGTTTGGTTGAACTTCTTGATGCGCCATTAGTGCATCTCGTCCGTAATGCCGTGGATCATGGCATCGAAAGCCCCCAGCAGCGCCGGGCTGCGAATAAAGATCCGTGTGCAGAGGTGCGCATTTCCATCGAAGAAGACGAATCGATGATCCGATTATGTGTTAGCGATGATGGGCGTGGCCTGGATCATGCTGCGATCCGTCAATCGGCCGAGCGTCGAGGCCTTTTAGCCCCAGGTGCGGTCATCGATGCCGACACCCTATCGCGATTGATTTTTTCCTCTGGCTTAAGTACCGCCAAAGAAGTTTCGGAAATTTCGGGACGGGGGGTAGGTTTAGATGTGGTTCATGCAAGCATTGTCGAGGCGGGTGGTCGGATCGATATAGAATTCCAACCGGGGATGGGAACGCAATTCCGCATGAGCCTGCCGAAATCAGTCACCACCGAGATAATCCAGGGGTTCCTCGTGCGCGTTCGCGAGCATGTTTTGGTTTTGCCGATGGATCGCGTCCACAGCAATATGCGCTTTGACGCCGAGCGTTTGCATCGTCTAGAGTCTGATCGCTATGGCTACCGAAGTGAAGACTCCATTTTCCCAGTCATACCCCTGGCGGCAGTCTTTGATCCACTGGCCTGGTCACAGATTTCGACGGCCAGCGAGTCGGAGCGGGTTGGGGTCTGTTGTCAAATTCGTCATGGGCAAGATTTACGGCGTTTTCTCTTGGTGGTCGATGCGGTACTTGGCGTGCAGCAAGTGGTCGTTCGTGCTATCGACGGGCTTGGTACTGATACCCGGCTTATTTCAGGAGGCGCCCTCCTCGGTGACGGAAGCGTTGCCCTGATAATAGATCTTGATTGCTTATGTGGTGCAGGTCACCCATCGCAGACTGGGCCAGAGAACATAAAGATTTTAACTGCGACAGGGATCGGATGAAGTTGAATTCACCCTATGTGTCATAATCTTTATTAAGCTATGATTGCCTGAATGAGGGAAGATAAATGAATAAAAGCGTATTTTTACTACCGGGTGAAGCTCATTTTGCCAAAGAGCCAACGGTTATTTCCACTTTGCTGGGATCGTGCATTGCATTGGTGATTCACGATGCGAAGCGTAAATGGGGTGGCATGAACCACTATATGCTGCCAGAATCGGATCAAGGCGGTGGCGGTTTGGCGCCCGGTAAATACGGTGACAAAGCGATTGCTAATCTGCTTAAGGTGGCGCTCATGGCTGGCTGTCGAATTGAGGATTTGCGCGGTCGTCTCTATGGTGGGGCAAGGGTAGTTGGGCATTTAGCCAGTGTCGGCAGTATGGATATTGGCAATCGCAATATAGAAATTGCCGATCGTCTATGCCGCGACCACAGTCTGCGAATTACCGAGCGCCAAGTAGGGGGTACCACCGGGCGCAAGCTTTTCTTCGATGTGGCTACGGGGGAGGTACGAGTCAATCTGATTAATCAGAGCGAACAGAACCAGGCCGCCGCGCAACGCCAAGAGCGCCTACAGGGAAGATTGCCGCGAGTGCTTATCGTTGACGATTCCAGCACGGTACGGCGTTTATTGCGCAATGGCATAGAGTTAAGCAAAAGTTTGGAGATATGCGGTGAGGCTGAAAATCCTTATGAGGCCCGTGAATTGGTTTTGGAGTTAGACCCTGACGTATTATGTTTAGACATTATTATGCCGCGCATGGATGGCCTTACCTTTCTGCGGAAAATTATGCAATATAAGCCCATACCGACAGTTGTGGTTTCCACCATCGCGAAAGAAGGATCGGCAATGCGGCGCAAGGTGATGGAAGCGGGGGCGGTTGATGTGGTGGATAAAGAAGAGCTCAATTTGTACCGAGACAGTGAGGCGGTACAGCGTAGTTTAGTGCCGAAGTTACTGCGGGCTGCCCGTACGGCGGTGCAGGTGCGCCAGGCTGAGAGTGCTTCGGGTGCTTAATCGCCGGGGCCTGGCTGGCCGTTATGGTAAATCTTGGTGAAGGGGAAGAGATGTCAGAACATGACGCCACGATTGAACGCTTGGCCGAAGCCGTTGTCTTACTCGACGCCACCGATTGGCAGAGTCTGCTTACCGCCCAGCAGTATTGTCAACAATTACTGGAAGCTTTTAGCGACGACGATCCACGGCGTGCCGTACTTGCGCACATGGACAGCCAACTCGATGATCTTATCCATGAACGCGCGTCTGACAACGAGGCGGTCTATACGGCCTTAGTCAATGGAGTGGCTCAGTTGCAGGGTGCCGCGGAGTTGGATCTGCAAACGCTCTCCACCGCCCAGGAAGAGGATGCTGGCGCCATCTTAGAGGAATTTGCCCAACGCGCCCTTGGACTCCTTGATGCTTTAGAAGAGCAGGCACAGATGTTGGAGCAGGACGAAAGCGATGAGGCAGCAAGGTCGTTTTGGCGTCGCCACGTGCACACCATCAAAGGTGAAAGCGGTATGCTGGAATTGGCGGATGTGCAGCAGTGGTGTAGCGGGCTTGAAGACGCGCTGGCTGCGCCGCGATTGCCGAGTCAGGCCTTATTCCCAGCTTTGACCTGGCTGCGTTGGCGGCTTGGGGGCAGAGACTCCAGTGATGAATCCACTATACCAGACTTGGGTGTGGTGCTGGCGGCCCTCGTCGATGATCAAGCCCTGAGTCCGGCGACTGCAGGATTTAGACTCGCCGCAGATGCCGCCCTACTGGGAGAATTTACGACTGAGGCTAGTGAACATTTGGAAAACGCTGAAGTACATTTACTCGAATTGGATACTGATGCCAGCAATGTTGAAGCGATTAATGCGCTCTTTCGATCATTTCATACGATTAAAGGACTGGCCGGATTCATGGAGTTGGATCCCATTCAGAAACTTGCTCACCACGCCGAAACCTTTCTTGACATTTGTCGCCAACGGCCGCCTTCTTCGGCGGCGATTGACCTGGTCTTCGATGCCATCGATGGGATGAAGCGACTTAATTTGGGGCTTCGGGAGGCCATTGAAAAGGGCAAGTCGGAACTGCTTATCGATATCCCCCTTGACACTCTGTGCGGTCGATTGCTGCGGGCGGTAGATGACGAGCGTATGTTTGGTAATGGCGAGGAGGCGGCGCAGCCGGATCCCCAAGGGCCGCGATTGGGGGAGATTTTAGTCGAGTCGGGATTGGTTGAAGAAGAGGAACTTACACAGGCCCTGCAGCGCCAAGCCGGTGCCGATGGCACTAAGCGGCGCCTTGGTGAGGTTCTGGTGCGGCAGCAGGTGGTAGATGCCAAGCAAGTATCGAAGGCTTTACGCCGGCAACGACAATCCGGGGCAACGGTGGTGCGTGATGCAGTAAAAGTCGATGCGCTTCGTCTCGATCGTTTGGTTGACGCAATTGGCGAGTTGGTGATAGCAGAAAGCATGGTCAGCCAAGATTCGGATGTGCGCAGGCTTGCTCAGGCAGGTTCCGAATTAGGACAACGGCTGAATCTACTTGGAAAAATAACCCGTGAGTTGCAAGAGATTGCAACCTCATTGCGAATGACGCCGATTAAAAGTACTTTTCAGCGCATGGCCAGATTGGCCCGGGATGTCGCCACTCGAACGGGAAAAGCGGTGGATTTCCGTATGTATGGAGAGGACACAGAGTTAGACAAGAATGTGGTTGATCGCATCGGTGATCCACTGGTGCATATGGTGCGCAATGCCATTGACCATGGATTAGAGGAAAATTCCGCGCAGCGGCAAACGGCAGGTAAATCGTCAACTGGCCTGGTCGAGTTGCGAGCCTTCCATCAGGGTGGCAACATTTGCATTCAAATCCGCGATGACGGTCGCGGCATGGACCGTACTCGTTTGACGAGCAAAGCGGTTGAAAAAGGGATTATTAGTGCTGCGGAAGCTCAAGAGATGAGCGATTCCGATGTTTATAAACTGATTTTCCACCCGGGATTTAGCACTGCTGCCGCAGTCAGCGATCTTTCCGGTCGCGGTGTCGGCATGGATGTGGTGAAAAAGGCAATTCAAGAATTACGTGGGCAAGTGGACATCGATTCATCATTGGGCAAAGGATCGACGTTCACCATTCGCCTACCGCTGACGTTGGCAATTATCGATGGGATGGTGTGTCGTATTGGCGGTGAGCGTTACATTATTCCGACGCTTGCGATTACTCGCTCGATGCGACCTATGCCGGAGCAACTTTCCAAAGCTTTGGGCAAAGGGGAGTTGATAAACCTGCACGGTGAGGTGATCCCCATAATCCGCCTGCATCGCTTACTGAACGTCACCGATGCGATTGAGGATCCGAAACAGGCCTTACTGGTGGTGCTCGATGATACGCAGCGAAAGGTGGCGTTGATGGTGGATGAACTTCTTGGTAAACAGCAGATCGTGATCAAGAGTTTGGGCAGTGGTTTGCGTCAAGTGCCAGGCATCGCTGGTGGGGCGATTATGTCTGATGGCAGTGTTGGCCTGATTGCCGATCCTCCTGCTTTAGTGGCCCTCGCTCATGGTTAAAAGTGGGTAGTATTATTGAGGATTGGCGCTTGAAGTCATCAAAATCATTGGTACGAATAGGCGAGTCGAAGTTGGTGGTATGAGTTGATAGCTCAAGATTTTATCATTAGGACAACCTGTCCACTATGGAGATTAGATACATGCAACGCAAATCCTTGCGCTTTAAGCTTGTCGGCATTGGCATCGCCTTTCCGGCGATCCTTTTAACGGTACTCTTTGTCTTTTATTTCTTCCAGACAAAGCAGGCCACAGAAGATGCCTTAGTAGAAAAGGCTATCGGAATAACGCTGACCGCCGAGTCGGCGCGTCTAAATATGGAAGATAAGTGGGCAGTTGGCGCCTTCCATGCAGAACAGTTGCAGGCTTGGTCGCAAGAGGGTAGAGAAGGTCGGCGTCGAATTCTTGAAGCTGTGCCTGTTATATCGGCATTGCGTGCTGCTTCAATGCAGGCTGAGGCTGGCGGCTACACTTTCCGAGCGCCGAAGGTGAATCCGCGCAATAGGTTGAACAAGCCGGATGCGCTTGATCTCAAAGCTCTAGAGCAATTGCAGCGTCAGCGCCCCCGTCTCATGCCGGGAAATACCAATGACAACGATTTGGTTTTGCGCGATCCGGCAAACAATGCCGTGCGTTATTATAGGGCGGTGTATCTGGGCGAGACCTGTCTCTATTGTCACGGATCGGCGAGCAATCCCGCGCACAATATTTGGCCAAACCCCAAGGACAATCCGCGTGGCCTTGACCCGACAGGTGTTGCTATGGAGGGCATGGAACTTGGGGATTTTCACGCTGCCTTCATGATTTCTCAATCATTGGACGAAGCAGATGCTGATCTGGCGAGTACGATGATGTGGGGTGGTCTTGCGGTGCTTCTGGCCTTAGCGGTAGGAGGCCTTGGATTTGCTGCGATCATTATCCGCACGGTTGAGCGCCCAATTTCAGTAATTGCGGCTTCCTTAGGTGAAGGCGCCGATCAAGTATCGTCTGCTTCCGGGCAGGTGTCCTCGGCTAGCCAATCCATGGCTCAGGGGGCCAGTGAACAAGCGGCCAGCCTAGAAGAAACCGCTTCAGCCCTTGAAGAGCTATCCTCGATGACGCGTCAGAATGCCGACAATGCTGGCCAGGCCGATGGTATGACCCGCGAAGTCGAGCAGGCGGTAAATCAGTCTCGAGTCAGTATGCAGCGCATGATAGAAGCCATTGGGCTGATCAAATCCGGTGCAGATCAAACAGCTAAAATCATTAAAACGATTGATGAAATCGCTTTCCAAACCAATCTTCTCGCCTTGAATGCGGCGGTAGAGGCAGCCCGCGCTGGAGATGCCGGAAAGGGCTTTGCGGTAGTGGCTGAAGAGGTCCGCAATTTAGCCCAGCGATCCGCTGAGGCTGCCCGCAATACCGCAGAACTGATCTCTGAAAGCCAATCCAATGCCGCCAATGGGGTTTCCGTCTCGCAGGAAGTCGAAGAGGTTTTGGGACGCATAATTAGCGGTATTAGTAAAGTGACTCAACTCATCGGTGAAGTATCGACGGCAAGCGCAGAACAGTCCCGTGGTATCGATCAAATTAACGGCGGCGTTCAGCAGCTTGATGAAGTAACTCAATCCAACGCCGCTGCGGCAGAAGAGTCAGCATCGGTGAGTGAGGAATTAAATGCCCAGGCAGATGAACTGCAGAGCATGGTGCGGAATCTTCTGCTCCTGGTCCGCGGTACGGCGGGGCACGCTGATCAAAATAATCGTCAACAACGTGTAGGGTATCGGGGGTCGGAATCGTAGGGTGATTCTTCTCTTAATGGGTCATACATAAGGAAAATACGTGGACGCTAAAACCTTCGCTGCATTTCGCGATTACATCTATTCGGTATGCGGTATCACCTTGGGGGAAAATAAGGAATCTCTTGTTTCGGCGCGCATTGGCAAGCGCATGCGCGTCTTGGGATTTACTGACCCACGACAATACCTAGAGCATGTAAAGGCTGATCCCCAGGGCCCAGAACTTGTTGAGATGTTAGATGCAATCTCAACCAATGTGACTTCCTTCTTTCGCGAGCCCCAGCATTTTATTTTTTTAGAACGCATTATCCGTGACTGGTTGGCTCGGGGACAACGGCGCTTTCGTCTTTGGTGCGCGGCTGCTTCAAGTGGTGAAGAGCCTTACACCATCGCTATGACCCTGCAGGAGGCCGGAGCCTTAGAGGTTGATACGCGCGTGCTCTGCACGGATATTTCAACCAAAGTGCTGGCTCTATCTCAGCGCGGAATTTATGCCGAGAACCGCATGAATGGCATTAGCGCTGAACGTCGCCATCGCTACTTCACCAAAGATCCGGATGGTTGGCGGGTCGCTGACACCTTGCGCAAACCTCTGACTTTTACCCGCCTCAATCTGGCTACCCCGCCCTATCCTATGCATGGCCCACTTGATGTGGTCTTTTGTCGCAATGTCATGATTTACTTCGACAATCCCGTTCGTCAGCGTCTCTTGGATGAAGTCAATCGACTCCTCAAGCCAGGTGGTTATCTGATTGTCGGTCATGCCGAAAGTCTAACTGGCTTATTGGGTGGTTTTCGTTCGGTGCAACCAGCCGTATATCAGAGGCCTTAAGTCAGGGCTTTACCGAGAGCGCCCCAGGATTGGAGGAAAACGATGCAAGGCAGATATTGCGATAAGCCATTCCATAGATCTTAGGGGAAGTCCCATGTTTAAGCCCATACGCGTATTAATTGTCGATGATTCGGCGACGGTTCGCCAGATACTTACGCGCGAACTGGCCAAAGATCCTAAAATTGAGATTGTTGGTGCCGCTGCGGATCCCTATGTCGCCCGTGAGATGATCGTTCAATTAGAGCCGGATGTTTTAACCCTTGATGTTGAAATGCCTCGGATGGATGGCATTACCTTTCTGCAAAAGTTAATGAAGCATCGCCCTATTCCGGTGATTATGGTTTCCTCGCTAACTCCCAAGGGTGGTGAACTGGCGGTTCAGGCGCTCTCTGCTGGGGCGATTGATGTCTTGTGTAAGCCCGGCGCAGCCTACGCCGTGGGCGATTTGGTTCGCCACCTTACGGAGGCGATCAAGGCTGCGGCGCGGGTTGATATTAAGCGTTATGTCTCTCGATCCCATATGGCTGTCCAACCATTGGCGCCTTTAGCGTCTGCCGCCTTGGCTCGCACCACCAACCAAATTATTGCGATCGGGGCTTCAACCGGCGGTACCCAGGCCCTGGAATTTGTCCTCCGCAGTATGCCTCCGACCTGCCCGGGGATCGTCATTGTCCAACACATGCCCGAACACTTTACCCGGGCATTTGCCGATCGCCTCAATGACCAATGCACCATTCAGGTAAAAGAGGCGGAGGATGGTGATAGCGTAATTCCCGGTCGGGCGATCATTGCACGGGGCAATTATCACCTCGCCCTGAATCGCAGCGGTGCGCAATATTTGGTGCAAGTCAAGGCTGGCCCCCTGGTGAGCCGTCACCGGCCATCGGTCAATGTGCTTTTCCGCTCGGTGGCCCGGCACGCTGGCTCTAATGCGGTGGGGGTAATCCTCACTGGCATGGGCAGCGATGGTGCTGAAGGCATGAAGGTAATGAAAGATGCTGGTGCGGTAAACATTGCTCAGGATGAAGCTTCCTGCATTGTTTTTGGCATGCCCAAGGAGGCGATAGCCCATGGAGGGGTAGACCGGGTATTGCCATTGCAGGATATCCCCCAGGCGATGTTGCAGATGGCGTCGGCGCGCGGCGTTTAGGCTGATTGCGCTGCTAACTGTCGCTTTACCGCGATCAACGACTCAGCACCTTGGGTACTCATGAGCGACTGGAATCGGATTATGGAAGGGGCGGTGGTGCTCCGGCATCAACTGCATCAAGAGCCCGAGTTGACTTGGCAGGAAGAAGGCACCGCTGCCACCATCCGGCGGAATCTCGATGCATTGGGAATCCCTTGGCGGCCCTGTGCGAGAACCGGGACGGTGGGAATGTTGGCCGCCCGTGCGCCCCGTGCGCATATTGCCCTGCGTGGGGATATTGATGCTCTGCCCATCCTCGAATCCACCGGCTTGCCCTGGAGTTCCAAGCGCAATGGGGTCATGCATGCCTGCGGTCATGACGGCCATACTGCCACCCTGATGGCGACCGCCGCCTGGCTAAAGCTGCACGAAGATCGCTTATCTGGGCCGGTGAGTCTGCTGTTCCAGCCCGCCGAAGAGGGTGGCCACGGTGCTCAGCGGATGATAGAGGAGGGGGCCCTGGAGGGTGTCGACTGCATTTATGGTTGGCATAATTGGCCAGCAATACCCTTTGGCCAAGCGGTTTGTCCCGATGGTACGGTAATGTGTGCCAATGGTACCTTTGCCATTCATCTGCAGGGCCGCGGCGGCCATGCCAGTCAGCCGGAAACCTGCCGCGACCCGGTGCTCGCTGGGGCGGCGATTACCCAGGCCCTGCAGCAAATCGTGAGTCGCCGTTTGCCTCCGCAGGCCGCCGCCGTGGTTAGCGTGACCAATATTATCGCCGATGCCACCGATACCGTGATTCCCGAGCAGGCGGTGGTGCGTGGCGGTATTCGCACCTCGACCACTGCCATGCGCCAACGTGTCGAGCAGCTTATTGACGAAATCGCATGCGCCTGTGCCAGCGCCCATGGCGTTGAGGCTCGAGTCGAGCACAGCCCCCGCTACGGCGCCACGGTCAATCATCCAGGACCAGCGCAAACCATGCGCCAAGCCCTGGCCGATACCCTCGGGCCGGCTTGTTTGAGTGAGGCAACGCCCTTGCCGATTATGGCCTCTGAGGACTTTAGTTATTACCTTGAAGTGGTGCCGGGGGCCTTTGCCCTGGTTGGCGCCGGCCGTCCAGAAGTGGCAGCATCGCCATCCTGTCACAGCCCCCATTACGATTTCCATGATGGGCTTATCCCGGCAGTAGTGGCTTGTTACTCCCGGCTTTGTGGAGTTGAACCGGGTCGGATCTAAGCGATATCATATGCTTCATTGAGCAGCGTTTGCGCCCAGTCTGCTGGGGCAAATGCTGCCACAATGCAGGAAAATCCGGGTGGCTGCGAGGGGTACGCCGCAGCTAATGATGCACGATAAAGCATTGCCTTGTCCTGCCGAATCCAACGGTTTATTCAAGACAGGCCGCTGCTGAGACGGTGGCTTAGCATAACCCTAACGCCCAGGCGATCGGTCTGGAGCAGCTTTGATAAGGACATTTGGCATGGAGATTTTCGAACGCTGGGAATCCGGCATTCGCGGGTATTGTCGGGCCTATCCAACGGTTTTCGCCAGTGCTTCTGGCGCCCGTCAGATTGACGAGGACGGCCGCAGTTACATTGATTTTTTCGCTGGGGCCGGTGTGCTGAATTTTGGGCACAACGATCCGCGGATGAAAGCGGCGGTAATTGAGTACCTGCAGGCGGACGGCGTGGTCCATAGTTTGGATATGTACACCACCGCGAAGCGTCGTTTCATTGAGCGCTTTGTCGAGGTTATCTTGAAACCGCGGGCGATGGATTATCGCCTACAATTCATGGGCCCAACAGGTACCAATGCCGTAGAGGCGGCGCTAAAATTGGCGCGTCGGGTTACTGGCCGGCGTACCGTGCTGGCGGCCAGCAATGGTTTCCATGGTATGACCCTGGGCGCTTTGGCCTGCACCGCCAATGAGTATTTTCGCAATGCTGCCGGCGTCCCCCTCGATAATGTCATGCGCATTCCTTTTGAAAATGCCGCTGGCGGTGGGGTGCGCATGATCCGCGAGTTGCAGGCGGCCTTTGCCATGGCTAGCAGCGGTCTTGAACCATTGGCGGCGATTATGATTGAGCCAATCCAGGCAGAGGGCGGCGTCAATGTGGCGAGTCGAGAATTTCTTCTTGCCCTGCAAGACCTCGCCCATTCCCAGGGGGCCCTATTGATTTTCGATGATATTCAGGCTGGCTGCGGACGCACCGGCAGCTATTTCTCCTTCGATGGAATGGGACTTTCTCCCGACATTATCTGCCTTGCCAAGGGCATTGGCGGCTTTGGCACCCCGATGGCAATGAACCTCAATAAGCCCGAGTACGACGCCCACTGGTCTCCCGGAGAGCACACCGGCACCTTCCGTGGACAGGATATTTCTTTTGTCGCCGGTGCGGAAGCCCTGAGGTATTTCACCGACGATGTCCTCATGTCGGCGGTGAAAACTAAGGGCGCGCGCATGGCAGAGGCCCTACAATCTTTAGCCCAGCAGCACGGTCAGGGTTTTGCGGTGCGCGGCAAGGGGATGATGCAGGCGCTTGATGTCGGCGATGGCGCCTTGGCAAAAACCGTGGCCCGGCATTGCTTTGAGCGGGGGCTGCTGATCGGCCCCTGCGGCTGCGGCGGCAGGGTCTTAAAACTGATTCCGCCCCTGGTCATTTCCGATGCGGACCTGGACGAGGGTTTGACCATTTTCGCCGCTGCCCTGGCAGCCGGTATTGAGGAGCACCGCCATGCGCAATCGTGATGATATGACCTTCTCCATGGCTGAGTACGAGCGCCGCCTGGGCGAATTGCGTCAGCGCATGCAGCAGCGTTTACTCGATGCGGTGATTATTTCAGATCCTGAGAACCTGATGTATCTCACCGATTACCAAACCACCGGCTATTCCTTTTTCCAGGCCCTGATTGTGCCTTTAGAAGGCGATCCGGTGATGGTCACCCGTGGCATGGAAGAATCCAACGTTATCCAGCGCACCTGGGTAGAGAAAACTCAGCCCTATCCTGATATTGGCGATGCCATTCAGACTGTTATTGGCGTCCTTAAGGGTATGGGATTGAGTAAGGCGGATGTGGGCTATGAGCGAAATAGTTATTTTTTCCCTGCCTATCAGCAGGACCGCATCCATACGAGTTTCACCGATGGCCGGCTCATCGACTGTTTTGGCATTGTTGAGCAGGGCCGAATTCGCAAGTCGAGTGAAGAAATTGCGGTCATGCGTAAGGCCGCCCTCGCTACCGAGGCTGGCATGCGGGCCGGCTTTGCCGCCACCCGGGCGGGGGTAACTGAAAACGATATTGGCGCCGCGATTGCGGCGGCCATGTTTACCGCCGGCGGCGAACCGCCAGCGGTCATGCCCTATGTGACTTCTGGGCCTCGCTCGATGATCGGCCACGCCACCTGGGAAGGCCGCGTCGTGCAGCCGGGTGAGCATGTCTTTCTTGAGGTGGGCGGTTGCTATCGCCGATACCACACGGCGATGATGCGCACGGTGCTCCTCGATGATATTTCATCTTCCATGCTGAAGGCCCAAGAGCGCATGATGCGGGCCCTCGAAGACGTCGAGTCGGCAATCCGCCCGGGCCTTACCGTTTCCGATGCTGATAATATCGTCCGCGATATTATCGCCGACAATGATATCGGCGCCAAATTGATTACCCGTTCTGGTTATTCCATCGGCATTGCCTTCCCCCCGAGTTGGGATGAAGGCTATATCCTCTCCCTCATGCAGGGTGACTCGACGATTTTGGAAGAGGGTATGACCTTCCATCTCATCCCTTGGATGTGGGGCGTGGATGGCGATAAAACCGTCGGTATCTCCGATAGCATCTATGTCACCGAACGGGGCTGCCAATCCTTCTTTAGCATGGAACGGGAATTCGTCTGCAAGCCCGAGGAGGGATCAATGAAGGCCCAAGAGCAAGAGCAGGCCCAAAAGTAGGCTCCGGAGATTGCGGAAGCCTGAGTTCTTGGCCGTAACTCAAGGTGGCATCAAAACAGGTTGCTCGCTTTTGCGCTCGATCTTCGTTCATCACCGCTGTGCGCGCTTAACCCCGTTTGGGGCCGATCCACACCTGCTGGGCATTGACGAAGGCGCGGATGCCGTGAGGGCCGAGTTCGCGGCCGTAGCCAGAGCGTTTAATGCCGCCGCTGGGCAGGCGGGGATCGGTTTTGACGATGCCATTAATCACGATCTGCCCGGTGATAATCTGGCGGCCGAGTTCCCAGGCGGCCTCGGCCGGGCCCCAGACGCTGGCGGCGAGTCCGTAGTCAGTGTCATTGGCTAGTTTGAGGGCGTGCTTGGCGTCGCGGGCAGGGATAATCACCGCGATGGGGCCAAAGGTTTCCTCGCGGAAGGCGGCCATCTGTGGGCTGACATCGGCGAGTACAGTGGGGGGATAAAAGAAGCCAGGGCCTTCAGGAAGCTTACCGCCAAGGGTGCAGCGGGCACCAGCATTAATGGTATCGCTGACTTGACGGTGCAGTAATTCGCGCAGATCCTGGCGGGCAATGGGGCCAACGTCCGTCGTCGATTCCCGGGGATCGGCTTGAACCAGGGCGCGAAAGCGGTCGGTAATGCCGCTGACCACCGCATCGTAGGAGCTCTCCTCGACGATAATGCGCTTGGCGGCGATGCAGCTTTGTCCGGCATTAATTATGCGGGAGGTGCAGATGGCGGGCAGGGCAGCTTCGAGATCGGCCCCATTGAGGATAACGCAGGGGTCGGATCCGCCGAGTTCGAGAATCGTTGGCTTGAGGGCAGCGCCAGCCAGGCTGGCCACCACGGCGCCGCCGCGACCGCTGCCGGTAAAGGAAACGGCGTGAATGCGCGGGTCATGAATGACCTTTTCCACCGGCGGATTATCGAGATAGAGGGCGTCCATAATGCCAATCGGGGCCCCAGCCTCTTGGAAGGCGGCGACAATTCCCTGGGCGCAACCGGGGGTATGGGGATCGTGCTTGATCAGGCAGGGGTTGCCGGCCATAAGGGCTGGGGCGCAGAAGCGGAAGGCAAGCCAGATGGGTGCATTCCAGGGTAGTACTCCCAGTACCGGGCCCAGGGGCAGATAGCGCACATAAGAATGTTGGGCATCGCTCTCCAGGCTTTCGTCTGCCAAATATCCAGCTGCGTGCTCGGCGTAGTGCTCGGCACACCAGGCGGCCTTATCGACCTCGGCCACCGCCTCCCGCTGCGGTTTCCCCATCTCTTCGGTCATTACCAGGCCCAGGGCATCCCGTTGCTGGCGCAGGACGCCGGCAACCTTGCGCAGGACCACTGCTCGCTCGGCAAAGCTGAGGCGGGACCAGGGTTCGGCGGCGCGGGCAGCGGCGGCGAGTTTGGCTTCAATCGTTGGCGCATCGTCAATGGCGATTTCGCGAATGGTTTTCCCGTTGCTGGGATCGATGACCGGCAGCATAAGCAGTCCCTCCAGGGCCCATCATGGCCCTTATAATGGTTTGGGGCAAGGCGTGGTCTGGTGGCGGCTTTTGAGTTGTTTCCGTTGCTTGCTCTCTGATTTTCGGAATCGACCATGCGATCATGGACTACTGAGGCCGGGCATCCCTGTTGCGCTGTCTGGGATTCATCTACCAACGAAAAAACCCCCGCTGCTGCTGCAGCGGGGGTTTATAGCAGGGGCTATGCTTGCGCGGGGCGCATCACTTGCGCTTGGCGCCGCCCTTCTTCGCTACCTTCTTGGCGCTGCCGCCGTTCTTGATCGCGCTCTTGGCAGCGGCCAAGCGGGCAACGGGAACGCGGAAGGGCGAGCAGCTGACATAGGCCAGGCCGGCGCGGTGACAGAAGTCGATGGACGAAGGATCGCCACCGTGCTCACCGCAGATGCCCAGCTTAATGTCGGGGCGGGTGGCCTTGCCGCCTTCGATGGCGATCTTCATGAGCTTGCCGACACCGGTTTGATCCAGGCTGGCAAAGGGGTTCGCGCCCACAATGCCGACTTCCGCCTTCTGGTAGAAGGGCAGGAAACCACCGGCGTCGTCACGGCTCATGCCGAGGGTGGTTTGGGTCAGGTCGTTGGTGCCGAAGCTGAAGAACTCGGCGTGCTTGGCCACTTCATCGGCGGTCAAGGCAGCGCGCGGGATTTCGATCATAGTGCCCACCTTGTACGGCACCTTGGCCTTAGCGGCGGCGAATTCTTCGGCGGCGACGCGATGCACCACTTCCAGCTGCAGTTCCAACTCGCGGGCAAAGCCCACCAGCGGGATCATGATTTCCGGCAGCGGGGCCGACTTGCCACCCTTGGCCACCTTGAGGGCCGCGCGGAAAATGGCGCGGGCCTGCATTTCGGTGATTTCGGGGTAGACCACACCCAGGCGGCAGCCGCGATGGCCAAGCATGGGGTTGGACTCGTGCAGGGATTCGCACATGGATTCCACATCGGCATAGGTCAGGCCCAGCTTCTTGGCCAGCTCGGACTTCACATCCTTGCTATTGGGCAGGAACTCATGCAGCGGGGGATCGAGCAGACGCACGGTCACCGGCTTGCCGGCCATGGCCTTAAACAGGCCTTCGAAGTCGGACTGCTGGACTTTCAGCAGTTTGGCCAGGGCACCACGGAAGTGACCGATGACCACATCGTACTCGTTATTGAGCAGGCGTTCGTCCCAGGGGCGGGCGGCCAGCTTCTCTTTGTACTCGGCGTACTTCTGGCTGAACATGATCATTTCGCGCACATTGTCGATGCGATCGCCCTCGAAGAACATGTGCTCGGTGCGGCACAGGCCGATGCCTTCGGCGCCGAAGGCCACGGCATTGGTGGCCTGGTCGGGCTGGTCGGCATTGGTGCGAATGCCCATGGTGCGGTATTCGTCAGCCAGCTTCATGACAAAGTCATAGTACTGGAAGAGCTTGGACTGGCTGGGCTTCATCTTCTTGTCGATGAGGACCTGGATCAGTTCCGAAGGAGCGGTGTCCACCTTACCGGCGAGGATTTCGCCAGTGGTGCCATTGATCGAGATGAAGTCGCCTTCTTTGACCTTGCGGCCCTTGCAGGACAGGATGCCCTTGGCGTAGTCGATTTCGATCTCGCCGGCACCGGCAACGCAGACCTTACCCATTTGCCGGGCAACCACCGCGGCGTGGGAAGAAACGCCGCCCTTGGCGGTGAGAATGCCCGCGGCGGCGATCATGCCGCGCAGGTCTTCGGGGCTGGTTTCCACGCGGGCCAGCACCACGGGGCCATTCTTGGCCCACTTCTCAGCCTTCTCGGCGGAGAAGGCAACCACACCGGTGGCGGCACCGGGGCCAGCGGGCAAGCCCTTGGTCAGCAGGGCGCCGTCCTTGAGGGCCTTATCGAAGGCCTTTTGATCGAAGACCGGGGCGAGCAGCTGCTCAATCGCCTCGGGATCGGCGCTGGCAATGGCGTGCTCAGGGCTCATCAGCTTTTCTTTGACCATGTCGTGGGCGATCTTGACATAGGCCTGGGCGGTGCGCTTACCGTTACGGGTTTGCAGCAGGAAGAGCTCTTTCTTCTCGATGGTAAACTCGAAGTCCTGGACGTCGCCGAATTCCTTTTCCAGGTTTTTGCGCACGGAGTCGAGCTCTTTAAAGACGCCCTTCCAGCCGGGGATCTTGGGCATGTCGACGATTTTTTCCGGGGTACGAATGCCGGCCACCACGTCTTCGCCCTGGGCGTTGATCAGGTATTCGCCGTAGAATTCGTTATCACCATTGGCCGGGTTCCGGGTAAAGGCCACACCGGTGGCGGAATCTTCGCCCATATTGCCGAAGACCATGGACTGCACATTCACCGCTGTGCCCCACTCGGTGGGGATTTGGTACTTCTGGCGGTAGAGGATGGCGCGGTCGTTCATCCAGCTGCTGAATACGGCACCCACCGAGCCCCACAGCTGCTCCCAGGGATCCTGGGGGAAGGCGCTCTTGGTGTATTCCTTGATTTTGGCGCGGTAGCCAGCGATGACTTCCTTGAGTTGCTCTTCCGAGAGGTCCTTGTCCTGTTCGATGCCGTACTTGTGCTTGACGCTTTCCAGTACGTGCTCAAACGGTTCGGGTTCGTTTTCGTCGCGGGCCTGCACGCCCATCACCACATCGCCGTACATTTGGATAAAGCGGCGGTAGCAGTCATAGGCAAAACGGCCGTCGCCGGTGAGGGCCTTGAGGCCTTCAACGGTCTTATCGTTAAGACCAAGGTTGAGGATGGTGTCCATCATACCGGGCATCGACTCGCGGGAGCCCGAGCGCACGGCCATGAGGAGGGGGTTCTTGGCATCGCCAAAGCCCTTTTTGAGCTGCTTTTCGATCTTTTGGATCGCAGCTTTGACCTGCTCTTCGAGGCCGGCCGGGTACTTCTTCTTATTTTGATAGAAGGCAGTGCAGACTTCGGTGGTGATGGTAAAGCCGGGGGGCACATTAAAGCCACGCTTGGCCATCTCGCCGAGGTTGGCGCCCTTGCCGCCGAGAAGATTCTTGAGCTTGGCATCGCCATCGGACTTACCGGCTCCAAAAGAATAGACGAGTTTGACGGCCTTGGCCGATTTTTTGGCCGCTGCTTTGACTGCCATGGAAATGATCTCCGGGTGTGGAAATGAAGCATGCCCCAGGTGCGTGCGGGGCATGCGGGTGGGTTAGAAGGAAGAAGTGAGGGCGAGAGGTTAGTGGACAGACCCTGCGGGTCAATGCGGCCCTGGCCCAGAAAGCCGACAAAAGAGGGTTTTGTGAAGCCTTGCGTTCCTTGGCTGGCTATCTGTGGGTCAGGAGCGCTGGTGCAGCGGCAATCGACCATGGCCGATGGGCGAAGGGGGACTGGCGCGTGCCGTCGACTGCCCCCTCATCGATCGCCCTTTGCGCTACCCTACAATCCAGCCGGTCCGCGGTTAGGATTGCTCAATCCACTGCGGCAGGGCAGCCAGGGCCCCTTGGCGGTCGCTGATCTCCTCGCGTAGCCAGGCGTCCTCGGCGCGTGTGAGAATGCGGGCGTAGTGCGGACCGGCGGGCAGGCCCAGTTGCCGCAAATCATCGCCGCGGATCAGGGCCGGGATGGGTCCCCGTTGGCTTTCACTGTTCTGTAGGTCGGCCAGGGCCTTGGCTTCGGCGCCCCGTTCTCGGGCTTGCAAACAGGTTATCGCCTGGCCGGCCTGGGGGTGGCGGGCGAGGCGGCGAGCCTGGGCGCTGGTGGAATCCACCCCCAAAGCGGTCCATGCCTGGCAAAGGTATTGGACCGCAAGGAGCTGCTCTCGCCGTTGGCGACTGATCGGTTGGCCCTGAAGCCATTGGGTAAGATTATCGCTCTCGGCCTGGAGAAGGATCAGGGCACCGGCGGTGGCGGCGTCGGCAGCGGGATCGAGGCGCTCAAGATCGGCGCCAATGGCGAGCGGGTTAAGCTGCAGGCTGGGGTCGAGGAGGTAGTCTGTTAGTTCATAGCGGCAGAGCAGGTGCCACCAGGCGGCGCGTTGGGGCAGGGCCAGGGACTTGTCCCATTCCTCCCACAGACGCTCACGGGAAAGGCCATGGGGGCGCAGGCGGCGCAGGGCGGCATCGCTCTCTGCCTCAATCTGCAGGCCAAAGCGGGCGCTAAAACGCAGGGCGCGGAGGATGCGCAGGCGATCCTCGGCCAAGCGATCCTCGGCCTTGCCCACCACCCTTAGGCAGCGCGCGCGGAGATCAGAGAGGCCGCCCACGTGGTCGCGGATTTCCCCGGCCAGGGGATCGGCAATCAGGGCATTGATGGTGAAATCCCGTCGCCAGACATCGCTGGCCTCGTCGCCGGGGCGCACCGTCTGCGGCCGTCGGCCATCGATATAGGCCCCATCGTGACGAAAGCTGGCGACCTCAAAATGGAGGTCGGCCATAATTACCACCACCACGCCAAAGGCCTTGCCCACGCTTACCGTTTTGGCAAAGAGGCGCTCGACCACTTCCGGGGGGGCGCTGGTGGCGATATCGCAGTCGTGTACTGCCACCCCCAGCAAGTGATCACGCACGCAGCCGCCCACGAGCACTGCTTGGTGTCCTGCCTGCTGCAAGATCTTAATCACCTCCAGGGCTTGCAGCCAGGGACGCTGCTGCGGAAGCTGCCAGGCTTGGCGATGGGGCATGGACATGGGAGGACCATAGCTGCGATGGTGGCAGGTGCCAGTCACCAGCCCTGGCCTTGGACATAGGCCCCAGCGCAAGGCAATGACTGAGCCAGGATGGACAAGCGTTGTTCGTCGATTGTCGATGGTCTGCGGTTGAGCTGCGCCACGGCTCACCATGGGCCTTGCCCCCCGCGCCCTGTGCCCTAGCCTCCTGGCCATGTTGGTTTGGCGACTGCTTACGGCAATCTTTGCATGGTGGTGCTTGGCGCTGGCTGCCCCAGGGGCAGTGCGCCAACTCGGCCTGCACGCCGATGATTTCAGCGCCCCTGGATCTGGCCCCTGCACGGCACCGTGCTTAGCCGACTACCTGCTGCTGCCTATCCCTAGCGGATCGGCCTTAAGCGCAGAGTCGGCACGCAGCATTTCCGGCCTAGGTCCCAGCGCTTCCTCACCGCCATTGATCCTCGCCGATGTCCCCGATCTGCATGCCCTTCAAGGCCTGCGGCAGACTGGG
This sequence comes from Planctomycetota bacterium, assembly GCA_007695355.1. Taxonomy (GTDB): domain Bacteria; phylum Planctomycetota; class UBA11346; order UBA11346; family UBA11346; genus REDP01. Next base: position 15,830 of record REDX01000118.1, on the reverse strand, counting down.
GCCATTGGCCCAGATGCCGGCTCTCCCGCCTGCAAACTGCGGCGTGGATCCAGCGGCGGTCCCCGCGCCCCCTAAATGAAGCCCCTCTGGCATCGGGTTGTATGCAGCCCGATGTTATGCGCCGCTGCTCCCTGGCTTATCGCCTAGGTGAGGGCGGCTTGGCGGTGGCCACCCTTGGCCTAAGCCCGCGCCTCCAGCGATGGACCTGCGTTTCCCCTTCCATTTCATCACGGCGTCTTCGCGACGCCTCTCAACCCCAAAGGATTCTGTTATGACTCGTTTGCTTTTTCCGCTCTGTCTGCTCATTGCCACCGCCACTGCAGCCCTCGCTGCCGAAGGCGGCGGCCCCGGTTCGGCGCCGGCTCCTGGTGAAGGTCCCGGTGCCCCCCAGGGTGGTGGGGCTATGCTCTGGATTTGGCTTTTGCCCTTGGGTTTGTTGATTGTGCTCATGCTGTCCTCTTCCCGGGCGCAAAAGCGCGAGGCCCGTCAGCGTCAAGAAATGATGGAGGGGGTACGCGTGGGTCAGAAGGTGGTGACCATTGGCGGCATCCATGGCGAAGTGGTGCGCAAGGGTGAAGCCGAAGTGGATCTGAAGCTGGGCGAAGGCCCGGTGGTTACCTTTAACCTCACCGCGATTGCCTCGGTGAAGGGCGCCGAAGTCTAAAGGCCTTTTTCCGTCGGTAGTTTCACCACCCCTCCCTGATAGGGATCCCAACATGCATATTATAAGCCGTTTTACTGTCATTTTCTTGGCTTTGGCCTCGGTCCTCACCTTGATGGCGATTAAGAACAAGGTTTTGGTTGGCGAACAAGAATTTTTCGCCCTGCTGCGTGTCGAGGCAGTGGATGGGGTGGTGCCGGCGGGGCCGGTAGAGGTATCCCTCAATGATCTCGGTGGTCGCGAGGTGAACGCCACCGAGAATGAACTTCAACGCTTACGCAGTCTGCTCACCCGTGAGGCCGATCCGAATTTGCCACGGGTGCACTTTGATCCCGACAGCCTAACCATTAACCCGGTGACCCAGCGCATGAACTTTGCCCTGACCCGGGATGCTTCCTTGGTTGATCTGCGCCAGGTGGTGGTGGCCCACCCCTATCGCCGTCGCAATGAACCACTCCCCCTCTGGTATGCCCCTCTCGGTATCGACCTGCGTGGCGGCGTCGAATTCCGACTTGCCCTCTATGACGATGACGGGGCCCGGGTTGCCGCCGACGAAGACACGGTGGTGATTTTGCGCAATCGTCTTGACGCCCGTGGTTTGTCTGAGCCCCAGGTCTCGCGATTGTCCAATGGCGATGTGCAGGTGGTCATTCCCGGCGGCACCCAGGCCGATGCGGCGCGCACCCGCCGCGTTCTGCAAACCGCCGGTCGCTTAGAATTCCGGGAGGTTTTGGCGGTCTTTGGCGATGGCGGTCCGCGTGAACCGGGGCATAAGGTGATCGAGGTAGAACCGGGCGTGTATCGCCTGTCTGAAACCGAGTATATGGGCTTTACCGATGTCCTTTACCCGGCCAAGCCGCCCTTCCGTGGTGAACGTCCGCGACGTTTTTACCGTCTTGCCCCCCCCGGCCTTACCGGCCAGGATGTTTCCACAGCCTACCCCACCACCCAAGATGGCCGCCGCGCCGTTGGCATGACCTTCACCACTGCTGGCGCGGCGAAAAATAATCGCTTCACCACCAGTATTCATTCCCGTGGCGAATTTGGCAATGGCACCGGCACTGGCCGCATGGCGATTAGCCTTGATGGCGTTGTTGAATCCTCGCCAGTAATTATTAATCCCTCCTCAGTCAGTTCGGTGGTGACTGGCAATTTCACTCAAGACGAGATTGAAAACCTGGTCACCGTATTGAAGGCAGGTTCGCTGGCGGTGACGCCGCAGGTGCTGGCCGAGCGTGTGGTTGGTGCCTCCCTCGGTGCCGAAACCGTCACCAAGGCCACCTGGTCGATGATCTCGGCGATGATTCTGGTCTTGTTGGTAATGGGCTTCTATTACCAGCGCATGGGCATTGTGGCGGTGACCTCCTTGGTCTGCGCCACGGGATTGGTGTTTGGTGTCCTGGTGGTCTTTGGTGCTACCCTTACCCTACCGGGCATTGCCGGTTTGGTGCTCACCGTCGGTATGGCAGTGGACGCAAATATTCTGATTTTTGAACGTATACGCGAAGAATTAAAGAATGATTCCGATCTTCCCAGCAGTATTGAAGCGGGTTACGGGCGCGCCTTAAGTGCGATTATCGACGCCAATGTCACCACCTTTTTGACGGCGTTAATTCTTTACGTTATCGGCACTGGTCCCATCCAGGGCTTTGGTTTGACCCTGATGATCGGCATTGCCACCTCGATGTTTTCGGCGGTCTATGTTGGCCGCACCATTACGTTGCTGCTCTACCGCAAGCGCCAAAGCGCCCATGTCCCCGATTACGTTGGTGAAATCAATCTGCCCTATGTGCGCTGGCGCTTTGCCGCCTTTGGCCTTTCTGGCTTAATGATTATCGCTGGTTTCCTCGAGTTCTTTGTCTGGACCAATCCCGATCAGAACTTCGACATCGATTTCACCGGCGGTAATATGATCCAGGTGACCTTCGTCGAAGAAATGGATCAGGCGGCGGTTACAGCAGGCTTGCAGCGGGCTGCAGATGCAGGGCTCCAACACCTCTATCCTGGTGCGGTACAGATGCAGCCCTACTTCCAAGGCTTTGGCGCCGGTGGCGGTTCTCGCCAGTGGATGTTTAAAGCTCGCGATGATGAGGCCTCTGTTTTAGAGCGAGAGCTCTCCGATCTTGAAACCGAAGTCGCCCGTCTTCTACGACGCAGCAATAGCCTGCGCACGCAGTCCGAGCCCGATGAGGCGGCGGCTGTCCGTATCGACCGTGAGCGTCAAGAGCTGATGCCGCGGGTGCGCGAACTGCAGGACCGCATTGCTGGGCAAACGGATATTCTTGCTGCCCAGCTGCGCGATCAGGCCTTCCCTGGGCTGATTGCCGAACCGGGCTCGCAGATCCGTTCCTTGGAGATGGTTGAGAATACTTTGCGTTTTGAAGTCGGGATTATTGATCCAGCTCCATCGGATGCTTTAGTGCGCATCGGTGAAGCCTTATTGGCCGAGCCACAAATCCGTGAAGCCGAGGCACAGGCCGGCGAAAATGCCATTCTTATGACCCTGCGCTTTAATCAGTTGCCAGGCGTGAGCGCAGACTTTGACCTCGATGAACCGGCGGCCCATCGAGTGCGCGCCCTCTTGGCTGAGGCCGGGTTTGAAGGTGATCGCTTAAATGGCCATGCGATTGCTGCTTTCCGCGCTTATTCGCAGTTCAATGTGGCCGCCGCGGCAGAGCGCATTCGTACCGAACGGCCCTTCCCCAGCCAAGAGCACTTCTCTGGTTTGGTTGCCTCGCAAATGAAGATTCAGGCGGCCCTCGCCTTGGCGGTGGCGCTCTTGGGTATTTTATTGTATGTCGCCGCACGCTTTGAGTTCCGCTATGGCGTCGGCGCGGTGACCGCCCTCTTCCATGATATTCCGATTACCATTGGGCTTTTGGTCTTCCTCGGCGTGCGCATTGATCTCACCGTGGTGGCGGCATTGTTGACCATTATCGGTTATTCGCTTAACGATACGATCGTGGTTTTCGATCGCATTCGCGAGGTGCGCAAACTGAACCCCGAGCTCACTATGGCCCAGGTCATCGATAAGGCCATTGCCCAAACCATGAGTCGAACCGTTATGACCACCTTAACCACCCTATCGGTGGTGGTGATTCTCTTTGTCTTCGGTGGTGATGGGGTGCGCGCCTTTAGCCTCACCCTGATCATTGGTTTGATCTTGGGTACTTATTCTTCGATCTTTATCGCCTCGCCGGTGCTGCTGTTCCTTGACCGCCCAGCCAAGCCAGGTGAGACCCCCGAGGGCGAAGATGAGATGCCGGTCTACGGGCCGGGGGCAGAGCTCGAACCGCGCTAGCCAACCCTTGCCAAGTCGACAAGTCGAGATCCCCGCCCCGGCGCCCTAAATCATAAACGGGCAGGCCTGGCCAATACCCAGGCGCTGGGGCTGAATCTCTGCGCGGTAGGCGAGGACCTCCACGCCGGCGGCGCGGGCAAGGCCAAGGGCGACGGCGTAGGCGGGGTCAATGTAGTCGGCAATGCCACCGGAATCGCAGTCGCTGCGATTCACCAGATAGAACTGAACGCAGCGAAATCCGGCCTGGGCCAGGGCAGCGAGATGGCGCAGGTGCTTCGCCCCCCGTTCGGTGCGGGCATCGGGAAAATCGGCCCGCCCAGGCTGATGCTGGCTAAGCATGGTGTCGTTTTTGATTTCAATAATGCAGGCCGGCCGCCCATTCGGGCAGGCGTCGAGGACGAGATCAAAGCGAGAGTTTTCATCTCCCATGGCCGCACAATGCATGCTGACTTCCCGCCGTGCCCGCCCATAGCCAGCGAGTTCCGGCACCAATCCCGCCGCCACCCCTTCGGCCACCACACGATTAGGCAACTGGGTATCCACCACCGCTAAACCACCGGCTGGCGTCTCCAGAAGCACCAGGGTCCAAGCCAGTTTTCGCTTCGGCGAAGGGTCATGCCGCAGCCAGGCGGCAATTCCTGGATTCAAGAGCGTCGCCATCGACCCCGAATTCGGACAATGGGCGGTAACCACCTCCCCATTATCCAATTCCACCTCACTCAAAAAGCGCTTCCAGCGCCGCAAAAACCGACCCTCGCGCAGCCGCATTTCCATAATTCAGCACCCCTTCAACCGCCCTCAACCCACCCCTCACATCTTCTGCAGGGGGCGCAGCCCCCAAAAGTCGCCGCTCAATACGCCCTGAGGCAAGCACGCAAGGCAACCGGCACCCCGCCAGAGCGACGGGCGAAGGGCAGCTTTGCTGCGCACGGTAGCGAATTGGTGGGACTCAAGTCCCACCCTCCGGGCGGCGCATCGCGCCGAGAAGCCCGCAGCGTCGGAGGGGGGTAAGGGGCGCAGCCCCCAAAAGAGTCGAACCACAGTTACCCAGCGTGAGCACGAAACGCCCGCAGGGCCGGAGGGGGGCCAGGGGGCAAAGCCCCCCAGACGAGTCGAACCAAGATACCCCCAAGTGACCACCATACGCCCATACGGCGGGGGGCAGCGGGGGGGCGGCAGCCCCCCAACGGCCGACCGAGGGGAGATGGCCGGATATAATCGCGAAGCGATCCGGCCATAGGTGCGGAGCACCGGCTCCCCGACCGAGGCCGCGGGGTAGGCCCGCAGGGCCGTAGGGGCAGAGCCCCTGAGCAAAAAGCCCCTCGAAACTAAAGAGCCTGAGAAATAAATTCCCGCAGCTTCGGCTCCGGCATAAACCCCATCCCCTTGGCCACTACTTCGCCATTCTTAAACAGCAGCATGGTGGGAATGGACATGATTTCATACTTGCCAGCAGTGGCGGGGTTGTCGTCGACATTGAGCTTGCCGATAAGGACATCGCTCATTTCCCCGGCGAGCTTTTCAACGATTGGGCCAACCATTTTGCAGGGGCCGCACCAGGGGGCCCAAAAATCGACCAGGACAGGTTTATCGCTGCCGAGGACGGCGCTTTCGAAATTGGCGTCAGTGAATTCAGTGGCCATAGGAGTACTCCTTGGAAGGGGGTCGTCGTGGAATCTGGGTGGTTCCAATATGGAAGCATACCATGGTGATGCGGAGCTCTGTGACAAGGGGATGGCCGGGCATTGCCTTGGTCTTAGGGATGGGAGGATGGTACGCAGGTGTGATACTGGGCGTTAGTCCCGGATCCCCTGGAGCGTATAGATGAACGATGTACTCTTATTGCCCAGTTTGCTGTCATGCGACTTTTCACGTCTTGCCGAGGAATTGGCGGGCTGTAAGGCGGCGGGCGTTCAGGTGGTTCATGTCGATGTAATGGACGGTCACTTCGTGCCCAATCTTACCCTTGGCCCGTTGTTGGTGGCGGCCATGCGCCGGGCCACCGATTTGGTATTGGACGTGCACCTCATGATGACTCAGCCTCTCGATTACGCGCAGGCTTTCCGCGACGCCGGAGCCGATGCCATTACCGTGCATGCCGAAGCCTTGGGCCCCCGGGGTATTACTGAAAAGCTCGATCAACTGCGGGCCACAGGCGCTCGCACTGGCCTTGCTTTCAATCCGGATACGGATGTGGAAATGTGGGTGGAGGCGATTGCTCAGGTGGATCAAGTGATGTTGATGACGGTGTATCCAGGCTTTGGCGGGCAGGCCTTTATTCCGGCGGTGCGCCCGCGTATCCGTTTTCTCAGGGGTCGTTTCCCGGAATTGCCAATTCAAGTCGATGGCGGTATCGATCGCCGCACCATTCCCATGGTGGTGGAGGATGGCGCTAATCGCTTGGTCTGTGGGTCTGCCTATTTTAATGATGCTGATCCCGCCGGCCTGCGCGCGTGGGCCGAATCAGGGCAGTATGTGTAGGGGGATGGAGTGATGACTCATGTATGAGTTCTTTCGTGGTATTCCGGTTCATCTTGATAACTTGGGCAATTGCTGCCTTGATGTCAATGGCATTGGATATCGCCTGCGGGTGAGCGATGCCACCCGTCGCGCGATTCCCCTGGATGGCTCGGTGGTGCTCTTGCATGCCCGCTTGGTGGTGCGCGAGGACGAGCATCTGCTCTTTGGTTTTTATGATGGTGCAGAGCGCGCGGCCTTCGATCTTTTGACCGCGGTGCAGGGGGTAGGGCCAGCCCATGCGATGAGCGTGCTATCCACCCTTGGCGTCAATGAATTGCGCCGCGCTTTGCTGGCCAAGGATCCGGCAATACTGAAAAAGGTGAAGGGCGTGGGCCCGAAAATGGCGGAACGCTTAGTCCTTGAATTGGGTGATAAGGTGGAGCGGATTCCGACGGTCGTTGAAGGCCTTGAAGATTCCGGCTTAGCGGCTGCGCCAGTGGTCAATGATCCCCGCCATGAAGCCCATCGCGCCTTGGTTGCCCTTGGCTTTAGCGCCCGCGAAGCCGAGCAGGCCCTGGCCCAACTCGGCGCCGATGCTGACAGCGAAACCTTGGTGCGGGGGGCCCTGGGCTTCCTGCGCCGCGGCTAGTCCGGTTTTTCCATCCTCTTTCGCGAAGGTTTCCCATGCCCACGGATCAATGGAAAGAAGGCCGTCAAGGGGCGGCTAGTTTATGTTATGGTATCCTCACCCCGGCCCAGTGGCCCTGGGTGGTTGAACACCATCGCCGAGTAGGGATTCGCGCCTCGGTCGCGGCAAGTATTGAGCCAGAGCTGCAGGAACGGTTACTAGAGCGTCATTGGGATCTTGGTGCCACTGTCGAGCACGCGCTCTCTCTCCCCCTGCCGCTGGAATTGGGGCCAGCCCAGGCAGCCATTGAGGCGGTGGTGCAAGCCAAGCAATGGCGGGTGTGGACGGTGCATGCTGAAACCTTGGTGGGCTTAGGCCAAGAGGGCCATCAGCAGTTGCTCTCCTGGTTAGGAGATCACCACGCCCGTATTTGGTGCGCCCCCCAGCGCGATATTGCGGCCTGGTTAGCAAGCTGAAGAAGCGACGCGGCCGACCATCGGCGCAGGGCGAAAGCCGACCATCGCCCTGCGCTCGTCGTCCCTCGCCCCCCTAGCGGGCGACGAGGTAGTAGAGAAAGCCCTCGTAGAGCTGGTGTCCGGCCCGTTGTTCGGCGGTTTCGCCGACACCCATATAGAGATCAGCGCGGCCGGGAGCCTGGATGGCGCCGCCGGTGTCCTGGTCGAGGCGGAAAGCGGCATAGGGTATGGGCCGATTGCGCGGATCTGGGGTTTGGGTGGTGACAAAGGTGAGGGCGGCGCGGGGGAAGATGGCCTTGTCGGTGGCGATGGAGACATCGGTGGTCACCGGCTGGCCGAGGGAGCCAAAGGGGCCGCCGGGGGCTTCTTGGAAGAAGACGATGCGCGGGTTGCGATCAATATAGTTCCATACCTGATCAGGGTTTTCCCGGAAGAAGCGGCGCATGCTGCTCAAATTGAGTTGATCGGGCTTGAGGCGGCCCTCGGCCACCAGATCGCGGCCAATGGCGCGATAGGCGTGGCCATTGGTGCCGGCATAGCCGATTTCCAGCTCCCGTCCGCCTTCCACCCGCAGTTTGGCCGATCCTTGAACCACCACAATGTAGGCGTCAAAGGGGTCAGCAAACCACACCAATTCCCGTCCGCGCAGGGCTCCGGAGCGACGGAGTTCGCCGGCGCTGGGATAGGGGCGGGTGCGGCCATCGGGCAGCCGTTGTTGGGCGATGGTGGTATGGGTGGCACCGGGAATGAGATCATCGGGGCGGCGGTAGACCGGATAGCGGAAGCGGGCATCGGGACTCGTGCGGGCTTCGAATATGGGGGTATAGTAGCCGGTAAAGAGAACCTCACCGGAACCGTCCCAGCCCACCGAGCGATAGACGCGAAATTCATTTCGCAGCACCTGTCGGATCTCGCTATCGCTGGCTCCGGATAAGAGTAAGTCGCGGAAGCGGCGTAGGCCTCGCTCAACCTGATCTTGGCTGACACCTGCAACCGGGAAGTGCTGCGCCGCCGAGGGGGCCCTGAGATAGGTCAGGCTGTGCTCGATGCCTTTGAGGAAGGCGCGGCGATCAAGATTGGCGACGCTAAATGAAGGCCATTGGTGGTAGGGCACCTCTTCAAGGGCGATGGCGCCGGGGGGCAATGGTCGGGAATAATCCTTGGTCTGGCGGGCGCAGGCGCCGAGTAAGAGAGTAAGCAGAAGAACCAAGGACAGGTGGCGGGGCATGGGAGCTCCTGAAATTATGCGGTGAGATTGGCCTCGGCGCTGTTGGCGCCAGAGGCGTAATTTTGTCGACCATAGTGCGTAAGCGCATTCAGTAGGGCAACCTCGGCCGGCCATGGTTCCCGGCGCGGATCGGTGATCGCTACAATTGGACGAACGATGCGCAGATCGGCGAGATGCCAGGTGGCAAGCTCGCCCCGGCGTGCCTCGCGGCGCACTGCCGGTTCCGGCAAAATGGCCAGTCCGAGTCCGGCAAAGACCATCGCCTTAATCACTTCGGTGGAGTTGTGTTCGAGAACGACATTCAGGCTAATGCCCTTGGCCTGAAGGGCACGGTCAAGCAGGCGACGGGTAATTGTGGCGTGGGAGAGGAGAATGAAGTCATCGCCCAGGTAGCTGGTAATCGAGCGCGAACGCGAGGAGTGACCCATCGGCAGCACCAGTACCAACTCATCCTCCCAAAGCCGCGTAGTAGTCAGGCCGGGGGAATCGATTTCCACCGAAGTGACCGCCATATCTAATTCCCCAGAAGCGACCATAACCGGAAGTTGTTCGGTGGTGGCACAGGTGAGGCGCAGATCAAGTCGGCGATTATTGGCCAATAGGGGGCGTAAAATCATCGGCAGCACATGGGCAGCGACGGTTTCTGAAGCGCCCAGGCGAACTCGCCCGGCAACGCTACCGGAGGAGGAAGCAAGATTCACGGTTACCCGTGAGAGCTCTTCCATGAGTGGCGAAAGCCTGGCTTCCAACTCTTCCCCAGCCGGGGTAAGGCGGACGCTGCGGCCCACCCGGTCAAAGAGTTTGACCCCAAGGTTTTTCTCCAGGGCCATGACCTGACGACTCAAGGCGGGCTGGGAAAGACCGAGATCCTTGCCGGCGCGGGTAAAGCTTCCGTAGCGGGCAACGGTGAGGAAGCCGGTCAACTGTTCAACGGGGGGCAGGGGACGCGGCAGCATGCCCCTATCCTGTCAGCTTCGGCGGGGAGGCAAACGATCCTCGGTGGTCTTTGCAGGGGTGGCTTAAACCGCCGCTGCCGCCGCAAATGCCTCATCGGCGGCGGCGAGGGTGGCCTTGACATGGCTGCTGCGGTGCACGCTGGACCAAAATGCTGCTTCGAATGGGCTGGGCGCCAGGTAGATGCCGCGGGCGTACATGACGCGAATAAAGGCGGTCCAGCGCTCGAGGTGCGCCGCCGCCGCCTCGGCAAAATTGGTGACCGTGCGCGGGGCAAAGAAAAAGCCCCACATGGTGCCGCAGACCCCGGCTTGGAAGGGCACCCCGTGCTGGCGCGCCCGCGCTTCTAGGCCCTGGACCAGGCGGCTAAGGCGCAGTTCCTGCTTTTGGTAAAAATCCTTGGCTGCGGCCAGGCGCAGGGTGGCCAGGCCGGCGGCCACCGCCACCGGATTACCGCTGAGGGTGCCGGCCTGGTAGCAGGGGCCCTCGGGGGCCAGCAGCCGCATAATCGCGCGTTTGCCGCCGTAGGCCGCCGCCGGCATGCCGCCGCCAATCACCTTGCCCAGACAGGTGAGGTCTGGGCGCACTCGGCAGCGCGCCTGATAGCCGCCCCAGGCGGTGCGAAATCCGGTCATCACCTCATCAAAAATCAGCAGGGCGCCGTGGCTGGTGGCGAGGCGGCGCAGGGCCCGCAGGTAGCCATCCACCGGCTGCACGAAGCCCATATTGCCGGCCACCGGTTCGATAATTATCGCTGCCACCTGATGGCGGTGGGCCTTGAGCACGGCCTCCATGGCGGCGGTATTATTATAGGGCACGACCAGGGTTTTTTCCGCAAAGGCCGCGGGAACGCCTGCCGAATCGGGATGGCCAAAGGTGGCGGCACCGCTGCCGGCGGCCACCAGCAGGTGATCGGCGTGGCCGTGGTAGCAGCCCTCGCACTTAATAATGAGATCGCGGCCAGTGGCAGCCCGGGCCAGACGCAGGGCGCTCATCGTTGCCTCGGTGCCGGAATTCACCATGCGCACCTGCTCGCAGCCGGGCAGGGCCTCGGTCAATACCTTTGCGAGGGCGGTTTCATGGCGGGTGGGGGCGCCAAAGCTCAGGCCCCGCTGGGCTGCCTCGCTGACCGCTGCCAGCACCTTGGGGTGGGCATGGCCGTGCAGCAGGGGGCCCCAAGATAGCACATAGTCGATATAATGACGGCCGTCCTCGTCGATCAGGCAGGGCCCTTCGCCGCGCTCGATCAGCGGTGGCTCACCGCCTAGGCGGCCCCAGGCGCGCACCGGCGAATTGACCCCGCCGGGGATCCAGCGCCGGGCCTCGGCAAAGAGGCGGCGCGAGCGCAGCCCGCTCAGTTCGGTGGTGGTTGCAGCGGCGGGGCGTGGCGACATGGGAACTCCTGGATGCAGGGGGCGCGCGGCCAGTGTGTCGTGTGCCGGGGCGGGTCCAGGCCCACCCCGCGCCTGCTCATCACATCCCGTTAAGGCGGTTTGCCGCCGGTCGCCGCCCCCAGCCCGAAACCGTCCAGGGCAGGATCAGCAGTCTTGCTCCCCGCCATCTAGCCCCCACACTCAGGAGTATACCGCCGTCATCGTCAAGGGGAGATATGCAATGATCCTGCTCGCCAGCCGCAGCCCTCAGCGCCAGTACCTGCTGCGCCAAGCAGGCTTGCGCTTTCTCACCATCGACACCCTCGATGACGCCGCAGCGGCGGGCTCTGGAGTGGCCCAGGCCATCGCCATTGAGCGGGCTCGGGCGAAGGCCCTGGCCGCCCAGTGGCAGGATCACCGCGCTGCTTTTAGCCAGCCCCACGCCGTCATTCTCGCCGCCGATACGGTGGTCGCTCATGGCAACCAGGCCCTCGGCTCGCCAACGACGCCGGAAGAAGCTCGGGATATGCTGCAGCGCTTGAGTGGCAGCCGCCATACGGTGATGACGGCCCATTGCTGCTACCGCCCGGCCCTTGATGGTGCAGAGCCGGTGGAGGCGGTGGCGGTGGCCCTGGCCCAGGTCACCATGCTTCCCCTCTCGCCCCAGCAGATCGATGACTACGTCGCCAGCGGCGAAGGCATCGGCAAGGCCGGCGGCTATGCCATTCAGGGGGATGCAGATCCCTTTGTCGCCGATATCAGCGGTGAGCGCGACACAGTTATAGGTTTGCAGGTAGGAGTGGTGCGCCGGCTGTATCGTCAGGTCACCGGTCAGCAGCCTGAGGAGATGTAACATGCCCATTGCGATTGTTTCCGACATCCATTCCAACCTTGAAGCGCTAAGCGTGGTGCTGGCCAAATGCGATGAATTGGGGGTTAGCGAAATTCGCTGCCTCGGCGATGTCATCGGTTATGGGCCAGATCCGGTAGCGGTGGCCGATATCGCCATCGAACGTTTTTCGGTGAGCCTTATGGGCAATCACGAAGAGGCTCTGGTCACCGGCAAGCACCGCTTCAATCCTTATGCCGCCCAAGCCATCGATTGGACGCGCTCGCAATTGCGCGGTGGCAGCAATGCGATCACCAAGATGTTTAGCCGCACTGCCCCTGATCGCCTCGCCTGGTTTTCCGAGCGCAAGCCCTTCGAACTTCTCGACAATCATCTGCTGGTGCATGGATCGATCTATGATCCGGTGCACGATTATGTCGATGAACCGGAAAACCCCGTCGAAGCCGAACAAATGATCGAAACCCTTGAACGGGACTTCGCTGGCTTCGATCTCTGCTTTGCGGGCCATAACCATACGCCTTTTATGGCGACGCGCATCGGAACCTTATTTCCCCATGACGCCCACAATACCTTCGTCCTGCCTAAGGGGCATAAGGCTTATGTCTGTGTGGGCTCGGTTGGCCAACCCCGGGACAATGACCCACGTGCAAGCTTTGCCACCATCGATGGCGATCGCATTACCTTCCATCGCTTGGCCTATGATATTGCCACCACCCAAGCCAAAATACTCGCCGCCGGCCTCCACGAGTTTCTCGCTGAGCGCCTGGGTGAAGGTATCTAATCCCCCTCGACCCACTCTTCACTCCCCAGCCCGAAGGATTGTTCATGACCATCGACCGTCAGCCCATTGCCACGCCCCAGGCCCCGGCCGCCATCGGCCCCTACTCCCAGGCCATGCAGAGTGGGGGCCAGCTTTGGATCAGTGGCCAACTGGGCCTAGACCCGGTTAGCGGCAACCTGGTTGAAGGCGGCATAGAGGCTCAAACCCGTCAGGCCTTGGCCAATCTACAGGCGATCTGTGAGGCCGCCGGCACCAGTTTGCACCAGGCCTTGCGCTGCACCATCTATTTGACCGACCTGAGAGACTTTGCCCTAGTCAATGGCCTGTATGCCGAGGCCTTCAGTCAGCCTTATCCGGCCCGCGCGTGCATTCAGGTGGCCGCCTTGCCAAAGGGCGGGGTGGTGGAAATCGATGCCGTGGTGGCCCTCAAGCATCACGCTCACTAAGCGCGGCATGTCACACGACCAGGGGCCAGGGCTAAGCCCTTGGGTCTTGGTTATGGCGAATCGGCCTAATCTTATGGCCGCTGCGGGGCTGGCGTGATGGTTCGTGCTGAACCTGTGCTGGCTACCATTATCACCGATCAGCGGTTTTGGCGAGGGAAGGGTTCACATCATGCGTAAGTTCTTGGGCGAAATTCTCACCGAGATGGAGGTCACCACCGATCTTGAGGTGAATGCTGCGCTAGCCAAGCAGCGCGACGATAACGATACCCGCCCGATCGGTGAAATCCTGGTTGAGATGAAGGCCTGCCAGCCCGAGCACGTGGCCCGCGCCCTGGCCGAGCAGTACGACATGCGCTTTATCGACCTGGAAGCCATGGAGATCCCCACCCAGCTGCTGGAGCTCATCCCCCGCGATACCTGCCGCGAGAATAAGGTCATCCCGGTGGCGGTGCGCGAAGGCACCCTCACCGTGGCCATGGCCAATCCCCTCGACCTGGGCATTATCGACTCGCTGCGCTTCTCTACGTCGCGGCAGATTGAAGCGGCGGTGGCTTCTGAGCGGCAAATCATTAAGGCCCTCGAAAGGGGCTGGGGCTACTCCGAAGACAAGCTTGACCAAATGCTTGGTGAGCTCACGGAGAACATCGAATACCGCGATTTGGAAGACGAAGAAACAGCCAGCGGCGATGATGCCCCGGTCATTCGCTACGTTACCCAGATCCTGCAAAACGCCCTCGACAGCAAGGCCTCCGATATCCATATCGAGCCGATGGCCGACCGCCTGCGCATTCGCTATCGCATCGACGGTATCTGCTTTGCCATGGATCCGGCCCCCAAGCGCTTACAAGGCCCGGTGATCCAGCGCATTAAAATCATGGCCGGCATGCAGGTAGAAGAGCGCCGCCGCCCCCAAGACGGCCGGATTAAGGCGCAATTGGCCGGTAAGATGATCGACCTGCGCGTCAGTTCCCTGCCGGCGGTTTATGGCGAGAGCGTGGTCATGCGTATTCTCGACCAAGACAATCTGAAGCTGAGTCTCGGCGATATGGGTTTCGATCCCACCGACTATAAGCGCTTTAGTGACCTCATCCGTCGGCCCAATGGCATTATTCTGGTGACAGGGCCCACCGGTTCGGGCAAGACCACTACGCTCTATGCCACCCTCAACGAGCTCAATACCTCTGATCGCAAAATCATTACCGCCGAGGACCCGGTGGAATACATGCTTGATGGGATTAATCAGTGCCAAGTGCGCCATCGCATTGGCTTGGACTTTCCACGTATTCTCCGCGCCATGCTGCGCCAGGCTCCTAATGTCATTCTGGTCGGTGAAATTCGCGACCACGAAACGGCGAACATCGCGATTAACGCCGCGCTAACTGGACACTTAGTATTTAGTACCCTGCATACCAACGATGCGCCTTCGGCGATCACCCGTCTCACCGACATGGATGTGGCGCCTTTCCTGGTGGCCACCTCCATCCAGGCGGTACTGGCCCAGCGCCTCATCCGTACCAACTGCGCCCATTGTGCAGAACCCTTCAATGCCGATCCCAAGCATCTGAAAGCCCTGAAAATCACCCCGGAAATGCTCGAAGGGCGCACCCTCATGCGCGGGCGCGGCTGTGAGAAATGCAATTTCTCCGGTTATAAGGGCCGCCGCGGCATTTATGAGTTGATGGTTATGAACGGCCAGATTCGGCAGCTCGCCTTTGATGGTGCCACCACCGATCAAGTTCGCGCCGCCGCCATTGCCAATGGCATGAATACCCTGGCCATGGACGGCGTGCGTAAAGTCCTTCAGGGCATTACCACCCCCGAAGAAGTGCTGCGTATCGCCAAACAAGATTCCTAAAGGGCAGGCGTCATGGTTCGGCCACAGGTCTTTGTTCTTGGCGACTCCATTAGCCTGGACTATGGTGAAAGCCTACGATCTAGCTTGGCGCCCTGGGCCGACTATCGACGCAAAGAGGGGGGAGACCTAGCTCGTTTAAACTTGGATGTGGCAGGTGGCGCCAATGGCGGCGATAGCGGGCAGGTGCTCGAATACCTTGAAGTTGCCGCTGATGATATTGGCCAGCCAGATCTCATGCTGCTCAATTGCGGACTTCACGACATTAAACGCGCTCAACCGGCGAATGCCCTGCAAGTCCCCATTGATACCTACGCGACACAACTCAACAAAATTATTACCCTCGCCGCCCAGCGCTCTTGGCCCCTCTGGTGGCTGCGCATTACCCCCTTGCTCGATAATATCCATAACCGGCGCCCAGGTATTCGCTTCCACCGCCATGCTGCCGATGTTGACGCTTATAATGCTTGCGCTGATCAACTTATGGCCGCCGCCGGTATACCGATCATAGATCTCCACGCCTTTACCCTCGGCCTTGGCGACGCAATCGACCTCTACCGCGACCATGTCCATTTTCAGCCTGCGATTTGCGCGGCCCAGGGGCATTGGTTGGCGGGGTGTGTCTTTTCGTACGTTTTTATTTCGAGGGGGCTTTGCCCCCTCGGGCTCCCCCGGTCCGCACTCGCCTAGGCTCGTGCTCCCCCCGGCCGCTGTCGGGAGGCCGGCGCTGCGCGCCTAAGGGCGGATCGCTTCGCGATTATATCCGCCCTTACCTCCCTCGGCGGCCGTTGGGGGGCTGCCGCCCCCCCGCTGCCCCCCG
>REDX01000250.1 GCA_007695355.1 Planctomycetota bacterium | reverse complement strand
TATCCGCAGCCCCGGAATGCTGGATTCAAGGCGGGATGACGACGGTGTGGCAGCGCCACATCGAGGAAATCCCAACGCAGAAGACGGCGTTGTGCGGCAAGGATAGGTTGCAGGATTTCTGGCGCAGACCACTAGGTTCAGGGCAGAGATTTTAGGGGCGGGGGGCGGATGATTGATGAGGGCCAATGCTTGGCCATACTCGGCGCTCATGGGTATCGTATGGGCCATCGCACGCCGTGACCTTTTGCAGATGTTTAGCACCCCCCTCGCTTGGCTGGTGCTTTTCGCCTGGGCCATGGTCACCAATGGGTTGTTCTTCCTCACCGGCATTGAACCCGGCAGCGGAGATCTGCCCCTCTATCAACCCCTCTTTGTCACCGCCCTCGATGGCGGGGCCTGGTTGCTGACCCTGCTCGCCCCGGCGATCACCATGAATACCTTCGCCGCCGAGCGTAATCAGGGCACCATGCAACTGCTGTTAACGGTGCCAGTGGCGGAATGGCAATTGGTACTCGGGAAGTTTTTCGCCTCCTTCGTTATGCTCGCCACCATGGTAGCGGTAACGCTGGTGCAGATTGTCGTGCTGTATCTGGTCTCCAGCACCGGTGGTATGCAGGTGGTGGCGGGCTATCTGGGCTTACTGCTGGTGGCCGGGCTCTTCGCCGCCCTCGGCACCTGGATTTCCTCCCTCGTCGAAAGCCCAGTGGCAGCCTATGTCATTACCTTTGGCATTATCGCGGTGCTGCACCTTTTCGGCCTCAGCGCCAGCGGTGATGGCTGGTTTGCCGGCCTCGGTTCCTACCTTGGAATTAGCCCGCACCAACAGCCCTTTACCCAGGGAGATGTGCGCCTCGGCAATGTGGTATGGTTTCTGAGCATGAGCGGCGTTTTCTTAGCCCTCGCCCATGGCTCGCTGAAGGCCCGGAGGATCCACGGATGAGCGCCCCTTGGACCACTAAATTGGCCGGCCTCGGCCTCCTTGGCGGGCGCACTCTACTGCTCTTGCTGGTATTGGTGCTAGTGAGCGCCAGCGCCAAACGCCTCGACTTGCGCCTGGATTGGTCTGCCAATCGGCACTTTACCATCGATGCCGAATTGGCCGCGATTATCGAAAATCTTGATCAACCCATCCGATTGATTGGGGTATGGCCAGAGCATCCAAGCAATCAGGAAGGTGAGCGACTGGCCACCATCGGACGTTTGGTTGCTCCGGCCCTTGAGGCCATGGCTCGGCGCTCGACATTCTTGCGTTGGACCCATGTCGATAATGAATTGGACCTGCCCCTGCTTGAAGAGCTGCGCCAGCGCCACGACGGTATCCATGGGCCAGCGCTGTACTTGATACCAGATAATGAAGCGGGTCATAGGCCCTTCCGCATCCCCTTAAGTGGCATTCTGCCCCTATTGTTGCAGCGCGAGGTGGGCGGCGCCCTCCTCACCCTCAGTGGTGGCGAGCCGCCGATGGTGCTGGTGCTCCAAGGCCATGGCGAGCTGCGCCCCAGTGCCAGCGGGGAAGATGGATTACGTGCCCTCATGCGCAGCCTCGAACTCTCCGGCTTCCGTCCCGCCCTCTTTGATCAGCAAAGCCTCAGCGATTTCGGACGACTACCCGCCCATGCGGTGCTCTTCATCGCCGGGCCAACCAGCCCCATTGGCGCGCCAATGCTCGCCGCCATCGAACAGCACCTGCGTGATGGTGGGCCAGTCATGCTCATGGCCGATCACCGTATCAGCCCCGAACTCAGCGACCTTTTGGCCCAACGGGGCATCCTCATCGGCCCCCGCCATCCCCTTACCGATGGCTTCCCCATTCCCTCTGGTCTCCTCTCCGACCAGCGTCATCCCGCCCATCTCATCTATAGCGAGCCATTCTCCACCGGCCGCGATGGCTCGTACCATCGCTTGGTACTGCGCCCCGAAGTGGCGCTGGTTGAGGATTTTTTCAGGATTAATCAGAATTCACACACCAGCGGCCGCCTTCTGCGCTCGCCCACCAGCGTACCAGTAGCAGTGGCAGATCCACGCTTCGCCGGCGATGATGGCGAGCGAGTCAGCGCATGGTTACGACAACGAGGGCTGCCTCCCCTGCGCGCCGAACCCCTCTTAATTCTGCCCAGCGCCCAATCCTGGGTGGGCCCCCTGGCCAGTCGCCAGGATCCGCCAAACCTGGAAAACCGCCAAGGCTCTATTCCCCTGGCCTGGGCTATCACCTATGAACCGGATGAGCGCAGTGCGTTGGCCGGCCAGGGCGCGCGTCTGGTGGTGTGGGGCAGCCGCCAGGCCGCCAGCGATACCGTCATCGCCGGTGATGCCTACGCCAATGCCCAATTGATTAGCGATAGTCTGGGCTGGCTGAGCGATCGCGGCAGCCGGGTGAGCATTCCCGCGGCCTCCTTCACTCCCTTCCGAGTTGAAGCCGAGGAAGGCACCATCGCCATCCTCCTCGCCATTCTCGTGGCTTTGATTCCCTGCTGCTTCCTTGGCGGCGCCATGCTGGCCTACTGGGAACGTCGCTCATGACCATCCTATCTGGACGCTAAAGGATTACCCCATGGGCCTGCGACGCTCCCTGACCTTCTCCAGCTGGGGCTATGCCCTGATCCTCTGCAGCATCCTCATCTCCTGGGGACTGTGGCTGGGCAGCATGTGGTATCTCGACGATTGGTACGAGAATCGATTCAAGTACCCCGCCAAGGTGGGCTCGCACACCGCGACCCTGCTCATGTGCTGGGCCTTTATTCTCGCCACCCGCTTCCGTCCAGTAGAACGCCTCTTCGGTGGCCTTGACAAGGTTTACAAAGCCCACCGCTATATTGGTGAGGCGGCCTTTTTCATCGTCTTCCTGCATCCCATCTTCCTTGGCCTGGTGTCGTGGAGCGAAGGTGGTGGCTTTTGGAGCTACCTGTGGTTCTCCGATAATTGGGTGCGCAATACTGGGATTATTGCCCTGCTTGTCTTTACGATACTCGTGATTTTGAGTCTTTACTGGAAGATCCGCTATCATCGCTGGAAGCGCAGCCACGATTTTTTTGGTCTGCTACTGGTGCTGATTATCGCCCATGGAGTTATGGCCCAGGGCGAGATTATGCGCTACCCCCTGCTGCTGGCCTGGTTTGCCCTGTGGTGTGGCATCGGCCTTGCCGCCTACGTCTACATTCGCCTGCTCTATCGCTGGCTGGGGCCGCAGTACGACTATGTCGTGGAGCGGGTGGAAGACCGTGGAGATCGGATTCTCGAACTTCACCTCAAACCCCTCGGACGCCCTCTGCGGCACCTCCCCGGTCAATTCTGCTATATTAGCATGGATTCCCAGGCGGTAAGCCGAGAGCCCCACCCCTTTAGCATTTCATCGCCCCCGGAAAGCCCCCTGATCCGCCTATCGATTAAGCAGCTCGGAGATTGGACCCGCAGCTTGAGCGGCAGCAGTGCCGGTGAGCTGGCCCGCATCTGGGGCCCCTACGGCCACTTCGCCGATCACTTCCTGACTCAGCAAGGCCCTCCGCCCGTTCTTATCGGTGGCGGCATCGGCATTACACCCTTTCTCAGTATGATTGCATCAGAGGCCTGTGCCCAGCACCCCGGGCCGATCACCATGATCTATAGTACCGCCCGCAAAGACGGGGCCGTCTACGCCCCCGAAATCGCCGCCCGCGCCGAAGCCCTGCCGCAATTGCGCTTCATCTCCCACATAAGCGATGAGCAGGGCTTTATGGACGAGGCCTATCTCAAGGAGCAGATCGGCGAGCTGCGCGATTACCGTTACTTTCTTTGCGGTCCGCAAGTCATGATGGATGCCCTCAGCACCATCCTTCGAGACGCCAAGGTTCCCCTAGAACGCATTATCAGCGAGGATTTTGATATCCGCTAAGGACTCGGCCGCGAGGCTAGAAACGCCCCCACCCGCCTCGCAGCCGGCGGATGGGGGCGGCCACCCCTAGGGCTGTTGCGGCAGTACCGCCAGCACCGTCCAGGTTCCCTGACGCAAGACTAGGCGGATAGGACGCTGGGTTTGCTTGGCTTGCTCTAAGGCGCTGGCTAGACTTTCCAGGCTGTTTACCTCCTGGTGGTTGACGCCAACGATGAGTTGTCCGGGGCGAATGCCGCTGGCGGCAGCGCGAGAGCCATCGGCCACCGCGGTCACCACCACCCCCTCGCGCTCGCGCAGGTTGAAGGCCTGGCGCTGCTCGTCGTCGAGTACGCTCACTGTAATGCCCCAAGCCTCAAGCTGATCAGAAACCGCCGCCTGAGCCACCTGTGCATCGGCCATCGAGCCCATGGTGATGGTGAGTTTCTTGCGCTCGCCATCGCGCCAAACCTCAAGGCTAATCTCGGTGCCCGGGGCAATCATAGCAATGGCATTGCGGAAACGGGCCACATCCAATACCGGCTGGGCATCAAGGCCGATCACCACATCTTGGCTGCGAAGGCCTCCTTGCTCGGCGGCAGAGCCCGCTTCGACTTCGGTGATCACCACCCCATCGGTGCGGGCCAGGCCAAAGGATTCGGCGAGTTCGGTATTCAAATCCTGAATACGCACCCCAAGATATCCACGCACCACGAGCCCATTATCACGTAATTGAAGATAAATTGCCGATGCCATATCGATGGGAATGGCAAAGCCAATACCCATGTAGCCGCCGCTACGGGAGAAAATGGCGGTATTAATCCCCACCACTTCGCCATCGAGGTTCAGCAGGGGGCCACCGGAGTTACCTGGATTAATTGCGGCGTCGGTTTGGATAAAATCTTCGTAGTCAGCAATACCAACCCGCGAGCGCCCCTTGGCACTGACAATACCCGCGGTCACGGTGTGCGAGAGGCCAAAGGGATTGCCAATCGCAATCACCCATTCGCCCACCCGCAGCCCTGCCGAAGATCCTAAGGGCAGGGTAGGAAGATTTTCGCCTTCGATGCGCAATACTGCCAGATCGCTCTTCTCATCGGAGCCAACCAAGGTGGCGGGGAATTCACGGCCATCATGGAGGGTAACGGTGAGCCGATCGGCCCCGGCAACCACATGGTGGTTGGTAAGTATATCACCATTGGCGGCGACAATGAATCCTGAGCCCTGGCCGGTACGATAGCGCGGAGCCGGCTCTGAACCCTCGGGTTGCTCGGGCCCGCGGAAGCGGTCGCCAAAGAAACGGCGGAAAAACTCATCATTAAAAGGCGAGTGCGGGTCCATCGGCGGCTGCATACCGCGCCGACGCATAGGAGCCTGAACCCGGCGCTCGGCCTTAATAAAAACCACCGCCGGCGAGGCGTCCTCGGCTACCGCGGTAAAGCCATGGGAGAGGGCACGCAGGGTGCTAATGGCTTGCGCGGTGTCCGTTTCTTCGGCGGCGGCCGGCGGCCGCAATACCAGCACTGCGGCAAGGGATAGAATAATCGCACAGGCCATGGTGGCCAACCGCCCCTCTCGGGGGGCTGTGATGGATGCGGCGTAAGACTCGGGCATGACAAAACTCCTCTTGGGCTCTGTGATCGACAGCACGCGCAGAAGGAACATGGCCAGTAAAAGGAGGCACTGCTGACAGCGCAACAACCTATCCCATGTGACTCATGGCGAACTATCGGTAATTGATGATTTCAGCTGCTATGGACGTTAGCCGGGAGGCTAGCTTACCTATTGATGCCTACCGCTCGGGCCTCGGCCTCAAGACATAAGGTCGTGGCCTTCATCGCCAGCAACCTCACTGAGGATCTTGCGCAAATGGCGCAGGGCATGAAACATGCGCGAGCGCAGGGTACCCAGGCTCACCCCGCCAAGAATTTCCGAGGCCTGCTCGTAAGAAAGATCCTGAAATACCACCAATTCAATAATTTCGCGGAAAATCTGCGGCAGTTCATCAAGGGCCGCGCGGAGATGGGTGACGGATTCCCCTTTGATCAGACCAGCGTCGACCAAGGGTGAGCTACCTGGGGCCACCGAAAGAATGGTATTGTCGCCCTGATTGCGATCGAGATCGGTAAAGCTGACCATGGCGCGGCGCCGGCGCGATTGCAGAAAATCAATGGCCGCATTGCGAGCCACGGTGTAAAACCAGGTGGAGAAGCGGCGACTAGAATCAAAACTACCCACCTTCTCAAAGACCTTGAGAAAGACATCCTGGGCAATGCAGGAGGCATCGTCATAATTATGGACAATTTGATAAATGTATGCCCGAATGGGCCGCTGATAGCGCTCAAAAAGCAGCTCGAAGGAGGCCAAATCCCCCTCCTGACAGCGCTCCGCCAAAATCTCGTCGCTTACTGTATCTTCGCCGTCTTGCATCGGGGGTCATGCTATCAACAGCCTCTGGAGCTCCAAGACCCCTATCCCCGCCTGCGCAGGAGCGGCTCAAAGCTTGCCCCCGGGATCGCCGATCTCCTGATCGGCCTGCAAAAATGCCGTGAATAGGGCGTTTTTTTTCTGAAAGCATCCACCGCGAAGCGGGGATTCCTTGCCCAAGGTGAGCTTTGAGCCGCCCTGGCCCCTGCGCAGGGCGGCTCAAAGCTTGCCCCTTGGCACTAAATTCTGGGACTCCGCACGGATCTTGCTTGGCCGTACTCATACCTAGCATCCTGCCCTCACCCTGACCAAGGATGCTCATGCGTATTGCCATCGCCTCCGACCACGCCGGTTACCGTTACAAGTGCCTCATCATCGATCACCTGCAGGCGCGGGGCCATAAGGTTAACGACCACGGCACCGACTCCGACGAGAGCTGCGATTACCCGGACTATATCCGCCCAGCCGCCCTCGCCGTGGCCAAGGGTGAGGCAGATCGCGCCATTGTCCTGGGCGGTTCGGGCAATGGTGAGGCCATTGTCGCCAATCGGGTGCCGGGGGTGCGCTGCGCCCTGGCATTTTCTGAGGACACCGCGATCTGGGGACGCTCCCATAATGACGCCAATTGCCTCGCCATAGGCGAGCGCACGGTGAGCCCCGAACTTTGCCTGCGTATCGTCGATCTCTGGCTGGATACCGCCTTTGAGGGCGGGCGGCACCAACGGCGTATTGAAAAAATCGATGCGCCATCATCCGCCAGCCCGGCCTAGATCGCGGCCTGCGCCGGCCCTTCAGTACCTCTTACCGCCAGAATCGGAATCGTTTATGTCCCCTGCCTACCCCTACCAAGCCGGACAAACCCTGATTAGCGAGGGCGACGAGCGCCGGATGATTAGCGATGCCGAAATGCGCGATCTCCTCCGCCAGGCTCTGGATGCCCTTGGGCCGCAGCAGCGGGTATTGGCTGTGCCCCCTGATTTCACCCGCGCCGATAGCCGGGCCGGCATTCTGACCACCTGGCTGTTTGAATATTTTGGCGATCAACTCAGCGATATTTTACCCGCCCTCGGCACCCATGATCCCATGCCTCAGTGGCAGCTTGAGCGCATGTTCCCTGGTGTGCCCCTGGATCGCTTTCGCGTCCACGATTGGCGCAATGACGTTAAAACGGTGGGGACCATTCCCGCCGATGACGTCCGCGCCGCCACCGAAGGGGTTTGGGATCGCCC
Source organism: Planctomycetota bacterium (assembly GCA_007695355.1). Lineage (GTDB taxonomy): Bacteria > Planctomycetota > UBA11346 > UBA11346 > UBA11346 > REDP01. Next base: position 2,306 of record REDX01000250.1, on the reverse strand, counting down.
CTGGCCAGCCCAGCTGAATCAGTTGGTCTGCGATGGCGGCCACGATCTGATCATTAGCATTGGCCAGGTGGTTCCCCATGAAGTGGTGGGCATGGCCAACCACGCCAAAAACCTCTTCGTCGGCACCGGCGGTAAGGATGGCATTAACGAAAGCCATTTTATCGGCGCCGCCTATGGCATGGAACGGATGATGGGGCGCACCGACACCCCCACCCGCCGTCTGCTGTCCCTCGCCACCGATCGTTTTTTAAGCCATCATCAGGTGCTCTGGGTGCTGACCGTGGTGGGCCCCGCAAGCGCCGATGAGGCTGGCGATCACCACGGCCTGGTGACCCGAGGATTGTATATTGGCACCGGCTTTGAGTGCTTCGCCCAGGCCGCTGCCCTGGCGCAAAAGGTCAATTTCCAGCAGCTCGATGAAGAGCTGCATAAGGTGGTGGTATATCTCGACCCCGAAGAGTTTCACTCCACCTGGCTAGGCAATAAATCGGTGTACCGCACCCGCATGGCCATTGCCGATGGCGGCGAACTCATCGTCCTCGCCCCGGGCCTGGAAACCTTCGGCGAAGACAAAACCATCGATGCCCTCATCCGCAAATACGGCTACCGCACCACTCCGGAGATTATGGCGGCTCTGGAAGCCAATGAGGATCTCGCCAACAATCTCTCCGCCGCCGCCCATCTTATCCATGGTTCAAGCGAGGGCCGCTTCACCGTCCGCTATTGCCCCGGCCCCAAGCTGAGTCGGAAAGAGATTGAGAGCGTTGGCTATAGCTGGGGTGACTTGGATGCCTACAGCGCCCGCTATGACCGGCGTCAACTGCGCCCCGGTTTTAACAACCATGCCGGTGAGCGGATTTTCTACATCCCCAATCCCGCCCTTGGCCTATGGGCCCATAAGTCGCGGTTTCAGTAGGCGCACACCGAGGCTGGAACGATTGTCCCAGCAGAGCGCTTGCGGGGAGAGTCCCATGGGCGGATGACGCATTGGCTTGGATTTGTGGCAGCGAATTTTCATGCCTGGTTTATGCCGCGACTTGCTGCTGTAATAATACTTGGCGTAGTGGTGGGACCATGCCTTTATTTTTATGGGTGTGCATGGTTCAGTGAGCGACTCGGGGGCGGGATGGCGCTCTGCAGGGTCAGAACCCCGCGTCATGTCGTGCACGACGGCTTCCAAGGCCACGGATGGGGAGAAGATATCAGCCACGGATGAACACGGATGAACACGGATGGGAGGGGCTTTTATCCGTGTTTATCCGTGTTCATCCGTGGCCTTTACTCAGGTCATGCGGAGCCGCGGATGGCTAGCGTCCAAAGTGGCTGACATAACAAACGTTTAATCCCATTGGACAAGAGTCCAACCCTCCGTGGCTGCGCGTGAGTCGCGATTCGGGGGCGGGAGTAGATGCAAAAAAACGGGCGCCCCTTGGGGCGCCCGTTTTTCTTTCATTAGCGTATCTCGGTTTAGGAGATGGCGCCGGCGATGACTTCAGCGTCATCGTCGAGATCGGTGATCATGGTCTCGACGGTAAGCAGCAGGGCGGCGATAGAGGCCGCGTTCTGCAGGGCGACGCGGGTCACCTTGGCGGGGTCGACGACGCCGGCCTTGACCAGGTCTTCGTAGACGGCCGTGCGGGCATTGTAGCCCACATTGCCCTTCTTAGCCAGCACTTCAGCAACCACCACGGCGCCATTCTGGCCGGCGTTGGTGGCGATCTGACGGGCCGGAGCTTCCACCGCACGGGCGATGATTTCGGCGCCTAAACGCTGGTCACCGCTGAGCTCGGCGATCACTTTCTCAATGGCGGCCTTGGCACGCAGGAGGGCAACCCCACCGCCAGGAACGATGCCTTCTTCGACGGCGGCACGGGTGGCGTGCAGGGCGTCTTCGATGCGGGCCTTCTTTTCCTTCATTTCCGGCTCGGTGGAGGCGCCGACATTGATCACGGCAACGCCGCCGGCCAACTTAGCGAGGCGCTCTTGCAGCTTCTCGCGGTCGTAGTCCGAGCTGGAATCATCGATCTGCTGACGGATTTGACTAATCCGGCCCTGGATGTCGGTCTTCTTGCCGGCACCTTCGATAATGGTGGTGGCTTCCTTCTCCACCGTCACCTGCTTGGCCGTACCGAGGTCAGCCAGCTCGACATTTTCCAGCTTCTCGCCGAGATCCTCGGAGATGAACTTGGCGCCGGTGAGGATGGCGATGTCTTGCAGCATGGCCTTGCGACGATCGCCAAAGCCGGGGGCCTTGACGGCGCAGACATTGAGGGTGCCGCGCAGCTTATTGACCACCAGGGCGGCCA
>REDX01000249.1 GCA_007695355.1 Planctomycetota bacterium | reverse complement strand
ACAGCACCCGCGCAGCGGGTTTCCCCCGGTTTTTGCCCTTAGCTTCCCGCCATTGGCTCGGAGTCCCCAGGGGTGAGTTTATAGAGACGCCCTTTATTAATGACCTTGGTTAATAGGTGATATCACCATCGCCATCGGCCCAGAGCAGGCGGGTGGCGAGGCTGCGATAGGGGCGCCAGACTTCGGCAATGGTGCTGGCTTGTTGATCAAAATCCGGCTGCTTGGCCTGGGGGTCAAGGCCGTAGCGCCGTTCCATCCAACGTCGTAGGCCGATATCCAGGGTGGGGAGGACGTCGGGGCGGTGGAAGCGGAAGATAAGAACCATATGGGATGACCATACGCCAATCCCACGAATTGCGCAAAGCCGCTGGCAAATGGCCTCGTCGGCGAGGCTGCCAAGGCTTCGCAGTCGATGCTGCCCATCGCTAAGGCCCTGGGCGAGATCTTGGAGGTATCGCAGTTTCGGCCGGGATAAACCGCAGGCGCGCAGTTCATCCGCGGGCACCGCCAAGAGGCTGCTGGCCGTCATCGCGCTGCCGTAAGCACGGCAGGCCTGAATAACCCGACTGGTGATGGCATTGGCAGCGGCCACCGACACCTGTTGGGCGATAATCACCCGCGCCAAATGGGTGAATAGAGATTCTCGAGGTCGCTCAAAGCGCAGGCTGGGGGCAAGTTTCAGCAACTCCTTCAGGTGCGGATCCCGGGCTGCAAGGTGACGTAGGCCCTGCTGCCGGAATTCGGGATCGAGGAGGGTGGCTGCCATTAGCTGGCCAATTCTTCGGCCAAGGATTTCAGGCCGCTGAGGTCACGTTTGCCGGTGCCCAAGGTCGGGATTTCTTCGACGCGGTGCCAGTCGGCAGATTTTGGACGGAAGAGGGGCGGTTCATCAATCAGGGCTTCATCGATAATCGCCGTTACCGCAAGCGGCAGTTCGTCCTGGTAGAGTACCACCAAACGCTCGCCGCGCTCGGGGTGGTTTACGCTGGTGAGGGCTACTTGCCAGGTGCTGCCATCCTCGCGGGGGTGGTTGCGGTCAAGCCAGGAACTGAGGCGCTGTTCGATGCGATCGAGGGGCAGCATTTCGCCGCCAATCTTGGCGAAGCGGCTGAGTCTGCCTTGCAGATAAATAAAGCCGTGGTCATCAATGCGGCCGATGTCGCCGGTATTGTAGGCCCCTTGATGGAAGGCTTTGGCGTTGGCTTCGGGTTGATTGAGATAGCCACTCATCACCGAGGGCGAGCGCACCATAAGTAGGCCGGCGGTACCGGCGGGCAGAACTTTCAGACTGTCCGGATCCACCGTAAAGACCTGAATACCGGGGAGTGGACGGCCGACGCTGCCCGAGCGGTAGCCAATTTCATGGACATCGCCATCGCGCACATCGGGGGTGCCAACACTCACGACTGGCCCCAATTCCGTGGCTCCATAGCCCTCCATTAGGGGGGCACCATAGCGTTGGCTAAACTCTTGGCGGAGATTTTCTGGGCAGGCCTCGGCGCCAACGACGGCAAAGCGCAGTCCAGCCAAGTCCTCGGGCGACATGCGTCGCATCCAGGAACGGACGAAGGTGGGGGTGCTCATGAGAAAGCTAGGAGACCACGCGGCGGCCAGCTTGGCGAGGCTTCGTCCATCCCGAGGGTCGGGGTGGCTGATCATGGTAATTCCATGGACCATCGGCAGCCAGGTGCCAATGCTGAGGCCGAAAGAATGAAAGAGGGGGAGAGGTGTGAGAAGTCCCTCGCCGCGCGGGGCAAGGCCGAGGTGGCGCACCGCATAGCGGCCATTGGCAAGGATGGCTCGGTGACTCAGCCGCACTCCCTTCGGGTCTCCGGTAGAGCCGGACGAGAAAATAATCGCGGCGTCCTCATCGGCCTTGGCCTGATCCAGTAAGCGCCCCGGCAGGATGAGGATGCGCAGCATGTTCCCTAAAATTCCCAACTTGCTGAGTCGCGGCTTCAGCTCTTCCAGGCGCAGCATGCGTACGGAGAGTTCGGGAACTTCGATGCGGGAGAGATAGGCCTCGGCAGAGATGACCGTGCGCAGCTGAGCCTGGTCAATCATGCCTTGCAGTAGTTTCTTGCCCACGGTGTGATTAAGGGGGACGGCGCAGCGGCCCTGCAGGGCCAGGGCAAGCAGAGTTAGCGTGCCAGCCGCACCTGGCGGTAGAAGAACGCCTACGCGCCGTTCATCATCGGCCAGCCCGAAGTGTTTGCCGATGCTGAGGGCGGCAGCGCAGAGGCTCAAACGCCGGCGGGCGCCGCTTAGTTCGGCGCATGCCAAGGCGAAAGGCCGACGGCGGGCCATGGCCAGGGCTGACATGCCCAGGGTTTGCGTTGCCCGCTGGCTTTCGGCCATCACATGCTGATGGCCCAGGGCCTGAATCGCTTGATGTAGTTCTTGGCCAGGGCTGTCGCTGGCCATGGCCGCGCCGAAGCGCAGGGAGACCCGGCGGCGCCAGCGCCAACCATCGCGCCAGCGCGAGCGCGACAGGGCGCTGCCAATAAGGCCATCGATACGCAGGGGGATGAGGGGGACCTGAGCGCGTTGGGCAATGCGCAGGGCTCCGCTTTGTATGGCGTCGAGATCGCAGCCGCGGCTCAGTTTCCCCTCGGCGAATACCACCACTACCTCGCCCCGGCGCGCCGCTTCTACCGCCTCTTCGATGGCCGCCACCAGATTGCGTCCACCCCCCGGTTTGACGCTAATGCAGCCACCGGCGCGGAGGATGGCGCGCAGGGGGGGGATTACATAACTGGCATGGATAAGAGGGCGGGTTGGCCGGGGCAGGCAGGCGGTGAGGCAGGGGCCATCGGCGAAGGATTGATGATTTGCGACCAATACGCAGCCGCCTTGCTCGGGCAAATGATGAAGGTCATGAGACTCGACGCGATAGAGGCAGCGATAGGCCATAGAAAATGACCAGCGGGCGAGATCAAGGCGATAGCGATAAGCGAAAAAGAAGGCGCCGCCAGCGGTGACGGTCCCAATCAAAACGCCGGTTTCGATTTCGGCAAGGCCGGCGAAGGGCGCGACTAAAAGGATGACAAATCCGGTAATAATTCCAAGATTGGTGACAATATTGATGCCGGAATAGGCCAATGCCCGAGTTTTCGGGTCGGCCCTTTGCTGGAGAATGGTATTACAGGATACAGCCCACCAGCCGCCGCCGATGCCGGTAATGAAAAGCCAAATGGCAAATCCGCTGAGCTCGGTGGTAAAGCTGGCGTGAGTGTTTGCCAACCAGCTCAATCCGGGATCCGGGCTGACGTCGCTGCCGGAACCGGCCCAGAGGCAAGCGATGGCAAACGAAGTGCCGGCAACGAAGGCACCGATGGTGGGCAGGGCGCGTACGGCGGCGGGCACCATAAGGCGTGAGGCGGTAAGACCACCGATGGCAGTGCCGATACCAAGGATAACCGTAAGTATGGCAACCCCACCTTCGTTAAAGCCAAAGATGGCCATTGCTGCGCCAACCACCACCAGCTGGCCAACGGCGCCGATGGCCCAAAACATCGAGAGGGAAAGGGTGGGCCCCCATAGGCCCGGGACGGCTGACATATTCCGCAGTTGTGCCCGCATGTCTAAGGGCATGGCAATGCGCTGCTGGGGATTGTGCGCAGGCAGGGGGCGAACCTGCGTGGTGGCGATGACGCCAATGACGGCCAGTGCCGCACCTACAGCTAAGAGCACGCTGCCCCGATCCCATTCGGCGAAGGGCGTGTCGAGACGGATTTGAGGGTCCAGCAGGAAGACCAGGGCGGTGCCGCCAAGAATGGCAAGGCTGGTGGCGGCCTGCAGTAAGCCGTTACCCCGGGGGAGTTCGCGGCCGGGGGTGATATCGGGCATGGACGCGTATTTCACTGGCGAGAAGAAGGCTGTCTGCAGGCCAAAGCCAGCTAGTACGATGAGCATGAGGGGTATGGATTCCCACCACAGGGCCATACCACCAAGGATCACCAAAATAATCTCGGTCATGCGCACCGTCAGCATCACCCGCCGCGCTGGCACACGATCACCGAGGGTGCCGGCGGTGGGGGCCATAATCAGCATGGGCAGGATGAATAAGAGGCCGAGTAGGGGCTTGAGCACCTCGGCATCATCGGGCGCCAGGCGTTGAATGGCGGCGGTAAAGGCGAGGCGGAAAAAGTTATCATTGGCAGCGCCGGTGGCTGATCCCACCAAATGCCCCCACAGGCCGCGTCGGCCAGTCGGGAGAGAGGTAGCTATTGGGCTATTGTGCGACGATGAATCCATAGTCTCTTGCCGTTTAGGTATGGGGGTGAATCGGGAAAATTCCAGGCCTATGCCGATTAGTTATCATTCGTTACCATATTGCAAGGGGGAATTCCTCGGATACCTGGGCCAAGCTTGCCGCGGCCCTGCTATCCTCCTTGGCTTGCGACGACCTAAGAGCTAGCTAAGCTATATGGAGTTAGAGAATGAGATCAGGCTGCCCTGCAAGCCGCTAAGGTGGTTGCGGCGTGATGATGGAAGGATGGGTAATGCTGCGCATTCACAGGCCCAATGCTGAGACCGCGATCATCCGTATGGATGAAGAATATGGCCAGCAGGTTTTTGAGTTGGTGGAAGATCTCAGCTTGAAGGGCGTTCGCCTAGTGGTGCTTGATTATAAGGACGTCAACTTTTGTTCTTCCTTGGATATTGCGCAGGTAATTAACTCACGCCATCACCTGCAGCGAATGAATGGGAGAGTGGAACTGGCCAACCTCGGTACCTCAGTCAGCAGCATTTATCGCATCCTAAAATTAGATCGCCTTTTCCGTTTGGACTGGGAGCTTGATGCCTTGTTGCGGGAATGTGGAATCAATTCCCCATGACCGGGGGGCAAGAGCCTTCCTTAGATGCTGGTAAAGTCCTCTTGCGGCGCCGCCAGCGTGCTTGCCGTAGCGCCGTAAGTCCTGAGTTGCGGGTTCAGGCGGGCCTAGAGTTGGCGCAATTGGTACAAGGTCAGTGGCCGGACCGTGCCCTGCTGGCCTATGCGTCGACGGGATCCGAGGTGGATACTTGGCCCCTGTTGCGTCAGACCTGGGCCCGGGGTCAGCGGCTCTGGCTGCCCCTGGTCAGCGATCAGCAGTTGCGCTGGTATGGTATTGACGGCGAGGATCAGTTGCGCCCAGGTTACCACTCTATTCTCGAACCGGACCCAGATATCGCCGAGGCCGGGCTGCCCGCTGATCCCATGCTTATATTGGTGCCGGGGTTGGCCTTCACCCGCGACGGCGGCCGACTGGGCCAGGGTGGGGGTTTTTACGATCGGGCGCTCTGCGGCCTGCGCTCTGAGGGCCGGGATATCCTCGCCCTGGGCCTCGCCTTTGCCTGCCAGGTTTTGCCGGCCCTGCCCCGCGGTTCCCACGATCAGGATGTGGATATGCTCGTCGCCTTCGGTGAGGACGGGGCGCAGTTAGCGCTTGCCGACTAACGGGGGCGCGATGACGGCAGCACAGATCTACGAATTGGGCGCGGGTGACTTGGTGAGTCAGCCCTTTCCAGGCTACGAACTCCTTGATTCTGGCCAGCAAACCAAACTCGAGCGCATTGGTGGCCACCTGGTTGAGCGGCCCAGCCCCCAAGCCATTTGGCGTCGTCGCCTGAGTGCCGAATCCTGGGAGGAAGTCCATAGCCGCTGTCTGCGCAGCCGCGATGGTGGTGGTTTTTGGGAATACCTGCGCGGTGAGCCTGGCGATCTTTGGGCTGAATGGTCGGGGCCGGTGGCCACCTGTCGCTTTCGCCTCGGCTTTACCGGCTTCGGCCACTGCGGCATGTTCCCCGAACAAGCCCCGGTCTGGGCCTGGCTGCAGCAGCGGGTGCAGCAGCTCAGTGTCGCTGGGCAGGGGGAGCGGCCGCGCCTGGCCAATCTCTTCGCCTATACTGGCTGCGGCAGCGTAGCCATGGCCGCAGCGGGCGCGGAGGTCTTCCACGTCGATAGCGCCAAGGGCATCCTTAGCTGGGCAGAGGACAATGTCCGCTCAAACCCCCAGCTGCCGGGCAGCGTGCGCTGCATTCACGAAGACGCCCGCGCCTTCCTGCGCTTTGGTCTCAAGCGCGGTTTTCGCTATCACGGCATCGTTATGGATCCGCCGGCCTGGGGCCACGGCAAGGGCAAGGAAACCTGGACCATCGATAGCGATTTGATGGAACTCTTAGACTTAGCGGTGGCCTGCCTGGAGCCCGGCGGCTTTCTTCATTGCTCCTGCCATAGTCCCGGCGTTCAAGAAGCCGCCCTGGTCGCCTGCCTTAGTCAAGTCGGCCGCTGGCAGCAGATTAGCCACGGCGAATTCACCCTTGCCCACGCAGACCCTCAAGATCCCCGTCTGCTGCCCGCCGGCATGTATGTCTGCGGCGAAGGCCTGCGCTAAATCAGCACGCGGAACGCTGTTCCAGCGCTGTCCTGACCTAGCTTCCCGTCGGCTGCCGAAGGCCAAATAAGCCCACGCGATACCCCTTCAGGCGCAGGGCATCGGTGGCCTGCTGATTCAGCATCTGGGCGATCACGATGCCGAAAACGGGGAACAGACACATGAGGGGCAGCAGCCAGCGATCGGCAAAGCCCTGGCGCAGATAGGTGGCCAGGAAATGATAGGGGATGGCGATGCTGATCTGAGCCAGGGCTAAGCGAGAGAAATCAAAGGGCTCAGCGCCGGGGAAGGCGAAAACAAAGTAGCCCCAGCTAATAACCACTCCCACAATGAGAAAACGCTGACTCGCGGCAATAAAGGCCAGATCATTATGTTTGAGGGGCTGAACGTGTCGCATGGTTAACTATAAGCCTACAGCCAGTTCCCCCTAATCAACCAGTGCCCTCACCCCGGGACCGCCGCTCTCCTGAGCGGCCCAAACACGCCCACCTTACCTTGGCTTCATACCGCATCCAAGCTCCTTCGCCCTTGACCGTCCGGTTCTAAGTCATATCGTATTTTTATGATTGATAGCAATCCAGGCGACTGCTGCCCCGATACCGCATCTTGTGCGCCGCTGCCGCCTCCCCAACAGGGCGCTGACGATGATGAACGCCTGGCCGATCTCGCCCGGGCCATCGCCCATCCCCTGCGCGTGCATATTCTGCGCCGTTTATCTGCCAAAAACCAGTGTATTTGCGCCGACGTAGTCAATGACCTGGGCTTACCCCAGTCCACTGTCAGTCAGCATTTGAAAGTGCTCTTGGATGCGGGCCTGGTGGCGGTTAGCGTTGAGGGCCGCACCCGGCGCTATTGCCTGCACCCCCAGGGCCTGCGCGAACTTAGGACATTGATCGTAAATTTATAATGCTTTTATACAGGGGCTTCGCCCCTGCGGCTGCTGCGCAGCCTACCCCCCTGGCTTTGTCGGGGCTCTTCTTCGCCGGGGGACCCGGCTCAGAAGTGGACGGATCGCTTCGCGATTGTATCCCCCCACCGCCCCTCGGCGCCAGAATGACCTTCTTTACTGATGACTTGACCACCTAATTGATAAGGAGCACCGCCATGGGCTGCTGCGACCAACCTGCCGATTCCACCACCCCGACTGCTCAGGCCTGCTGTGGCCCCGCTGCTGAGGCACCGGCGGCTGCCGATCCGCGCTCCGATCCGCGAATAGGCGTGCGTGAGCGCTACGCCGCCATCGCCCGCATGGCCGAGGCTGGCACCCCCGAGCCCGCCATGAGCGAGGGGGGCTGCTGCGGTGGCAGCGCTGCATTAGATCGTCGCTCCCTGGGCGTTGGCTATAGCGCCGAGGATTTGGCGGTCGTGCCCCGGGAAGCGGATATGGGCTTGGGCTGCGGCAACCCCACCGCCATCGCTGGCCTGCAGGCCGGCGAGGTGGTCCTGGACCTGGGCTCCGGCGGCGGCATCGATTGCTTCCTCGCCGCCCAACGGGTGGGCCCCAGCGGTCGGGTTATTGGCGTCGATATGACTCCGGAAATGATTGCCAAGGCCCGGGCCAATGCCGCCAAGCTGGGGCATGACAATGTGGAATTCCGCCTCGGCGAAATCGAGCACCTGCCGCTGGCCGATGCCAGCGTTGATGTGGTGATTAGCAACTGCGTCATTAATCTCTCCCCGGATAAGGCCCAGGTCTATGCCGAGGTGGCGCGCATTCTCAAACCCGGTGGCCGCTTTTGTGTCAGCGATGTGCTGGCCCGCGAGGAACTTTCCGCGGAGGTGCGCAGCGATGTCGCCCTGCGCTCCTGCTGCATTGGCGGCGCCGACACCATTGAAGCCACCCAAAAGGCCCTGGCCGCCGCCGGCTTCACCGACATCAGCATTCGCCCCAAGGACGAAAGCGCCGACTACATTAAAGACTGGGGCCACCACGCCGAAGCCGCGCAAATGGTCGTCAGCTGCGACATTACCGCCCACCGCTAAACTTGGGGGCCGAAACCTGGGATTGCCGAGCCCCAGCTCGGCACCCCAAACCCTGGCCAATGCCGTTCCGTGGTCGCAAATAAATCATTTCGGCTTATTGAATGCGGAAAAACAGGGTTCTCACGGAGACGCGGAGGCACGGAGGGTTCTGGATCTTGAACAACATGCTGCCACGGACCAACCGGGTTTCTCTCTTTGGGCTTCTCCGTGAACTCAGCGGCTCTGTGAGAGAAAATTTCGTGAGGCAGACCGGCGACGATACACATACGATCACAGAACGGCATTTAAACCCTGGCCCACCAAGCGGCCCTCTATATTTCAATAACTTCAGCCAAGGAATTCCATGAAGCGAGTCGCCATTAACGGTTTTGGCCGCATGGGCCGTTTGGTCCTGCGTGCCGGTTTTGCCAATCCCGATTATGAGATTGTGCACATTAACGAGGTGGCCGGCGATGCCGCCTGCGCCGCCCATCTCCTGGCCTTTGATTCCATCCACGGCCGCTGGCATGAGGATGAGGTGCGGGCCATCGACGACTCGAGCTTAGAGATCCGTGGCAATCGGGTGAGTTCCTCGCAAAGCAAAGATCCCTCGGCGGTCGACTGGGCTGGCCTGGGCGTGGATTTAGTTTTGGAATGCTCCGGCGCCTTCCGCACCAGCGCCAAACTGGAGGGCTTTTTTAAGGCTGGCGCGCCGCGGGTGCTGGTGGCGGCTCCAGTAAAAGAAGCCGAAGCAGCCAATATCGTTTTCGGCATTAACCATCATATATTTGATCCCCAACAGCACCGCATTGTTACCGCCGCCAGTTGCACCACCAATTGCCTGGCGCCGCTGATTAAGGTGGTGCACGAACAATTCGGCATTGAACGGGGCTGCATTACCACCATTCACGATGCTACTAACACCCAGGTGGTCATGGATTTCCCCCATAAGGACCTGCGTCGGGCCCGGGCCCAGGGTCTCTCGCTGATTCCCACCACCACCGGTAGCGCCACCGCCATTGCCTTAATTTATCCGGAACTCAAGGGCCGCCTCGATGGTCACGCGGTGCGCGTGCCCCTCTTCGGTGCCAGCCTCACCGATGCGGTGCTCTCGCTGAAAAAAGATGTCACCGTCGCCGAGGTCAATGCCGCTTTCCAGGCCGCGGCCAAAGGCCCCTTGGCCGGTATCATGGGTTATGAGCATCGCCCCCTGGTCTCCATCGATTACCAAACCGACCCCCGCTCCTGCATTATCGACGGCCTGCAAACCATGGTCACCGATGGTCGACTGCTCAAGGTCTATGCCTGGTACGATAATGAATGGGGCTATGTGAATCGCATGCACGAACTCGCCGCGCACATTCTCACGCAAGCATGATTGTTTCACCAGGGCACCTCTATGAACTCACCCCTGGGAACGCCGAGCCAATGGCGGGAAGCTAAGGCCAACCTGGGACTGGCGCACTCCAGTGCGC
>REDX01000248.1 GCA_007695355.1 Planctomycetota bacterium | reverse complement strand
GGGGTCAAGGATGCCGGAATCAACGAATTTGACCCACAGATTCTGCCGAAGACCCTTATTTGGTGAGTTTATAGAGGTGCCCTTACGTCTTCTGGGCCTAACCGTATAAATATGGACCTCATTTGGCCAAATATTCAAGGGAGAGGTCATGGCCCGATCGCCGCCATCACTCCACCACCAATGCCGTCCCGTGATTGCAAATAAAATCGTTTCGGCATATTAATGCGAAAAAACAGGGCTCTCACGGAGACGCGGAGGCACGGAGAGCTCTGGGGCTTGAACAACATGTTGCCACGGACCAACCGGATCTCTCTCTTTGGCCTTCTCCGTGAGCTCAGCGGCTCCGTGAGAGAAAATTCCACCAGGCAGACCGGCGACGATACCGATACGATCACAGAACGGCATTGCCCCCACCCCCCCGTCGCTAGTGGCGGAAATGGCGCAGGCCGGTGAAGACCATGGCGATACCGGCGGCATTGGCGGCGGCGATGACCGCATCGTCGCCCTTGCTGCCACCGGGCTGGACCACCGCCGTCACCCCGGCGTCGATGGCGGCCTGGAGGCCATCGGGGAAAGGAAAGAAGGCATCGGAGGCCAGCACCGCTCCGCGCGCCCAGTTCCCGGCCTGGGCACAGGCAATGCGCACCGAGGCCACCCGGCTCATCTGGCCCGCGCCGGCGCCGCGCAGGGTGCCGTCTTTGACCAGACAGATGGCATTGGATTTGAGGTGCTTGACGATGGGCCAGGCCACCGCCAGATCGTGCAGTTCGTCCACCGTCGGCGAGCGCTCGGTGACCACACTCAGCGCATTGGGTTCCCAGCCGCGGGCATCCACATCCTGCAAGAGCAAGCCGCCAAGGATGTGCTTACAATAGCGGGCCCGGGCCGGGGTGGGACTGGGATCGCCCACCGCCAGCAGGCGGACATTGGCCTTCCATTTGGGTTTGGTGGTAAGGATCTGCAGGGCCTCGGGGGCAAAGGAAGGGGCGACAATGGCCTCGACAAAGCGGCCGGGCTCGGAGAGGGCTTCGGCGGTGGCCGCGGTGAGGGGATGATTAAACGCAATAATGGAACCGAAGGCGGCCTGGGGATCCCCCTCCCAGGCCCGGGTAAAGGCATCTACCTGTTGGGCCGCAACCGCGCAGCCGCAGGGATTGGTATGCTTAATGACGGCGCAGGCATCCTCGTCAAATTCGCGCACCAACTCCCAGGCCGCATCGGCGTCCATGAGATTATTATAGCTGAGCTCTTTGCCATTGAGCTGGGTGGCGGTGGCTAAGCCACTGGCTCCGGGCAGGCGCAGGGCGTAGAAGGCCGCACTTTGATGGGGGTTTTCCCCGTAGCGCAGATCCTGGATCTTCTTCAGCGGCAGGGCCAATTCCTGGGGATGGCGCTCGCTGGCCTGTATTGCCTCGTCTTCCATGGCCAAGAGCTCTTCAGCAATGAGGGCATCATAGCGGGCGGTGGTGCGGAAGACGGTACGCGCGCAGGCCTTGCGGAAGGCAAAGGTGGTGGCGCCATCGTGGGCCGCCAATTCCTCGCGCAGGCGGCCATAATCGGCGGGATCTACCACCACGGTAACAAAGGCGTGGTTCTTGGCGGCCGAGCGCAGCATGCTAGGACCACCGATATCGATTTTCTCAATGCGATCCTGGGCGCTGGCTTGGGCATCGTCGCAGGTCGCCTCAAAGGGATAGAGATTGACCACCACCAAATCGATCATGCCGATATCATGACGGGCCGCCATTTCGGTGTGGCTGCTATCGTCGCGCAGGCAGAGCAGGCCGCCGTGGATTTTCGGGTGCAGGGTTTTGACCCGGCCATCCATCATTTCTGGAAAGGCGGTGTAATCAGCCACCTCAATCACCGGCAAGCCAGCTTCCCGCAGGGCCTTATAGGTGCCACCGGTGGATAGGAGTTCAACCCCACGCTGATGCAGGTCCCGGGCAAGATCGACGATGCCGTCCTTGTAAAAAACGGACAATAGGGCGCGACGAATGGGGGCGAGGGACATGGGCGGTTGGCTCCTGTGGTGGGTGTGCAATGGCGGGGCTGAGAGAGCCCGCGCGATCAGGCGAGGAGGGTATCGCCAGACCAGAGGGGCAAAGGAGAAATCTGAAGCCAAGGAACAGGCATTGACAGACCATCAGCCGATGGGATGAGGGAATTTCATGGCGGCTATGATCAATGCTGCAGGCATACTGATGGCCGCAGCGGCGGCCTTATAGGACACTGAAGCCCGGAGAAGCAAGCCTGCCCGACACTGCCACCACTGGCCACGGGGCGACGGAAAGCTTGCCTGGAAAAGGAATGCCAGCTTCGCATGGCATGCTTTTAGCGCAGAAAATATCCCTTCCAGGGCTTTTTCCTGGCCGATCTGGAGATCGGCGCTCAATGGCGACAAGCTTCGCCTCGCCCTGCCACTGCCCACGGGCGGACTCTTGGATTGAGCTCATAAGGGCATATGCTCCGACGACTTGGAGGTGACGGTTGCAATTCATCACCGTCCCCAAGGCCGCACCGGAGGAGGTCCATGAGCACGATCCAGGAACTCGCCCACGAATTTGTTAGCCAACGCAATTGGAGCCCGCGCCAATTAGCCGAGCGCAGTGGCATTAATCAGCTGACCATTAACGGCTTGCTTAACGAGGGAAACATCCCGCGTAAGGCCGAACACCGCGAGTATCTGCGGGTCGTCCTGGGGCTTTCCATAGAGGACTGGGCAGATGCTCTGCTTGAAAGCAGCAACTTGCCCAATCTCCCCGATGAGGACGCGCCGCTCCAGGTACTCATCGCCAAACACATGTTTCTGCAAGGCCTTACCGAACGGGGCTTGGCCAAACTCTCCGGCATCCCCTATGGCACCGTCCTTGGCGTGGTGCGCAAGGGTGCCATACCGCGAGGAAACAGCCTGCATCGCATTGGTGATGCCCTTGGCCTTGAGCCAAGCCTGGTTGCCGCAGCACTTCAGCGCAGTGGCGGAAATCCCCAATCCCTGCCCGGCATGGATAATCCTGAAGGAGATATCGAAGAGGGCTTAGCCCCCTTGGTGGCCCGTCGCATTCGTAAGCTTGGCTTAAGTATTGGCAGTTACGCCGAACGCCTCGATGTGGGTTATCTGCAACTCTCGCGCTTTCTCGATAGCGGTGAGCCACCGGAGGATTCCACTCTCCTCAGCGCCCTGCGCAGCGATCTAGGCCTGGAAGAGGATGAATTTCAGACGGCCATTCAAGCGGGGGAGCAAGAGCGCAAACCGGGCACGGTAGTTGCTCGCAAGGGTGAACCACCACCAGATGCTAGCCAATTGCAGCAAGCGCTCATTCGATACCTAAATAGCAACAAACTCACCATTAAGGCCCTCTCCGAAATGCTGTCACTCAGCCAGATAACGGTCAGCCGCCTGGTGAAGCAAGGGGTGCGCCCGGCGCGATCCCGCACTCATCAACAATTACGGCAACTCCTCGGTTTAAGCGAAGATGAATATGGTGACCTCCTGGCCGATCGCCTTGAAAAATCTACCACCTCTAAACGTGTGGCATCCGAGGCACTGACTCCCAAAACTGCAGCCCACCGCCAACGCAGTGGGAACTCGCCTGATCACGAGAGCACGGCTGCACTGATTGCAAAAACATCCGTAAAATCTGGTGAAAGCGATGAATTCGAGGCTAGCACCATTGAATTAAGTGAAGCCGAAATTCTGGATTCGGTGCGCAAACTCAAGGGCACGAAGCGGCAGAGCTTCTTCTCTTACCTGCAGCGCCTACTTCGTCCTTAGATAGAATTAGATAGAAACGGAGTTCTTTCTCCCCGTGGACGATTGGCCACTTTTTGTAATCCTTGGCGGCCTACTGATCGCCTCCGGCTTCTGCTCGGGATCGGAAACTGCCTTATTCAGCGTGCAGTCTGGCGAACTGCGGCAGCGACGGGACCGGCTAAGCGATATCCTTGGCCGTTTATTGAATGACGGGGAGCGCCTACTGCTGGCAATTTTAGTCCTAAATAATGGCATTAATGTAGCATTTTTTGCACTGGCTAGCTATCTCGCCACATCCAGCGATCAATTCACCCCCCTAGCCATGACCCTCATGGCCTTAGCCAGCCTTATTGTCTGCGGTGAAATCATTCCCAAAGTCTTAGCCAGCGAGCGCCCTCTGGCGATTTCCCTCATCATTGCACCGATTTGGATGGCTATCATTACCCTGACCAGCCCCGTGCTTAAGGGAATTCAATATCTCATGCGCCCTTGGCTTACAGCGCCGAGAAGTGGCCAAGACTTCCCTGAGATCGCCGCCGAGGAATTAAAAATGGTGATTGAACAGAGTCGACGCGAAGGGGTGGTATCCCCTTATATCCATGATCGTCTAGTGGACGTGGTGGACCTATCGCAAATCCCTGCCTACAAGATGATGACCCATCGACTCGATTGCTGCTCGATTCCTCGAAGCGCCAGTCATGAGGAAGCGGTAAGCGCTTTGCGCATGCGCCCCGGGTCTTACCTGATGGTACTCGACGAAACGGAAAATTGCATTGGGCTTATTGGCTCGCAGCATTTGCTCAAAGCTGGTAAACCCCTCAAGCGCATGCGCAAACCGCTGATTATTCCTGCCGTTGCCACCCTTGCCCAGGCCCTGGAACTTTTTCAGCGTGAGCGCGTCAGTGCTGGCGTGGTTGTCGATGAATACGGGGGCACTGAAGGCCTCTTAACCTTGGCTCACCTCGCCCAGGTGCTACTGGGAAAAACCGTCGATGAGGGGCTTGGCGCCGTTCGCATTGAGCAGATTTCAGATACATCTTGGCGCATTTCCGGCAATGCTCCAATTGGCCCCTGGACCACCTTACTTGAAGCGCCGGCCCTTACCGCCGAGGTGGCCACCATCGGTGGCTTCCTCACCCGTCTCGCTGGCTCTATCCCGAGCGCCGGTGACCGCCTCCTCTTCAATAATCTTCTCTTTGTTATTGAGGCCACCGAAGGCATGCGCATTAGCTCTATTCTCGTCGAAAAGCTCTCAGCACATGATGCGCGCAGACTTACCCAAGCAGGAGCAGCGATCTGATGGAATTGCTGCTACTCATTCCCCTTTTCTTCCTCTCCGCTTTTTTCTCAGGCTCTGAGACCGCCATTTATTCCATGAGCACGGTCCGCCTCGACTATCTGCATGCCCAAGGCGCCTGGCGCGCCCGCGTCCTACGCTGGCTACGCAGACCGATTGCGCCAACCATTATTACCATTCTTATCGCCAATAATATCGTGGCTGAGATGTTGGCCCGTATTACCGAGCAATCTTTGGCTCATCTCGGTGTTTTAAGCGTGGTCATAACAACCATCGTCATCACCCCCCTGCTTATTGTTTTTGGTGAATTTTTGCCGAAGTGGATAGGTCGTAGCCGGGCTGACACCATTCTTTATCAGGTCGTCATCGCTTTGGCAGGTGTTCGCATTGCACTCAGCCCACTAGTCCTCCTCTGCCGAGGATTAACCCAGATGGTTCGCGCACTGGTTCCCGGCCGGGGCGGTTTAGTCTGGGAACCCCACTCCTCCCGTCCTAATTTGCGCAATTTCATGCGCAGCCCGGAAAACAAACAAGTACTAGGGCCAGTTCAACAACGACTCGCCGACCGCATCTTAGCCCTAGAGAAGGTCACCCTTTCCTATGATAGGATTACCCGCCCCCTTGAGGCCGTAACTATGCTTGAACAATCGGCGCCGATTGCCGATACGATCGCCAAGTTAGGCCCGAAATACTATCAGCGCTACCTTGTCGGCGACAGTTTCTCAAGATGGCCAAGTGGATGGGTTAGCGCGCAAGCGATGGTGGTTTCAGAAGGCCATCTGCGCCTCAGCGATATTGCCCAACCCCTGCCACGATTGCCGATCAATACCCCCCTCCACATCGCTTTGCAGCGCATGCATGCCGAGGGCGCGGAAATGGTGCTGGTGGTCGATGACTACGGACGGGCGGTGCGCATCGCCTTCCGTGGTGACTGTCTGCGTGCCCTAATGAGTCTTGATCAGCCGCGTTCCGCCAACTGACGCTGAAGATCTTCGATCATCGAGCGAGCCACCGCTTCGCCCTGTTTGCGTTCTTCCTTGGCCTGCAAGACAACGCTCCGCGCCGCCTCGAGAAGCTTGCGCATTTCGCCATCCCGGCGCTCCCAGCTCTTGCGCTCTTCCTGATGGCGTGTGCGCTCATTCTCTAACTGCCAGCGCAAATCACTGCTCTGCGCCGGGTCTGGGCCACTTGCTTTCAAATGCTCAAACTCTGCTTGAACCGCTTCCAGATCCTTCACCGCCGCCTTTTCACGCTTGCTCATCTCTTGCAACTGCTGCTTCAGGGAAAGAACTTCGCGCTGAGAGTGCGCGCTGCTTTCATCGCTGCTAGTCTGGTGACGCCGCTCGACTTTGGATAATTCCTCTTCGTGGCGAGCCTGTCCAAGGGCCAGTTCATGACGTAGGCGGTCGCGCTCGGCAATGGCCACGCTTAGTGACTCTTCGCTTTGCTGCCGGCGCTCTCGCTGCGTTTCTAAGTCTTTGGCTAGTTGTTTAAGTTCTTCCTGCTGCTCGGCGATATCTCGCTCTAAACTCGTGATCCGCGCCGTCTGCTCGGCCAGCTTCACCTCGGCATCGAGGGCCGATTGCGAGCCATTGCGCAACTCATCGCGTTCTTGAATGGCTGCCGCAAGGGCTTCTCGGGCCTCGGCAAGTTCGGCCTCGGCGGCCTCTTTCTGGGCCTGCACAGCATCGCGCCCTTGGTTGGCCTCTTGAATCGCATCGCGCAGGGATCGCTGCTCCTCTTCCTGATGCTGCAATTGCTCGCGCAGGCTATCGCGCTCCCAATTCACCGAACCCAGCTGACCTTGCAGGTCTTCGAGTTGACTGCGGGCCTGACTGAGATCGGCGTGCAGACCCTCGTCGGCAGCGGTAGAGGAGCGCAGGCGCTCTTCCATCTCGCGAAGGTCGCTCTCAAGCCGTCGCGATTGCTCACGGGCGGCCTGGGCCTGCTCAGCCTCCTGCCGCGCCTCTTGGAGTTGACGATCAAGTTCGGTCAGACGGCTTTCCCAGTCTGATAGCCGGTTAATCTCGGTATCCCGACCCTCTTCATGATCAAGGTGAGCAAGCAGACCCTGATAGTGGCGAAGATCATTGCCCAGGCTGGTGAGTAAGACCCGAGCCCGGCGAATGTCAGCAAAGAAATCATCCTCAATGTCATCCTCATCAGGGGCAAAATACTGTCCGCCATAGAGTACTTCATCGATTTCACGGATGGCGCCAACGATATCGCCGGTCTCAGTGAGCTGCTGAGCCAAATTGCGCCGTAAGCGGCCAATTTCTTCCTGCATGCGCATGGCGTCATCGGGGCTCATAATCTCTCCTTGTGGGACTGCGCCCTTGAGTACTGGATGGCGGCCCTATCGCCACTCTGGAGATGCTCGCCCCCAGACGATAAGGCAATATGCCCGGGGTGGGGCATGCCATCATTTCAAAGCTTCCTAATCCTATGTCTACCCTGGCGGCGGCAACCATAGGCAAGGGCGAGAATGGGAAAGCTGGTGATCAGGTAGCATGCGAGGGCGGCTCAAAGCTCGCCTTGGGTAAGGAATCCCCGCTTCGCGGTGGATGCTTTTAGCGCAAAAAGCGCCCTATTCAGGGCATTTTTGCAGGCCGATCAGGAGATCGGCGATCCCGGGGGCAAGCTTTGAGCCGCCCTGGGCAGCATGCGAGGAGGTGCTGCCTCATGGAATCAAAGGATCGATCCCCTGGGCATGCCATTGCTCTTCAGCATGGCGCCGCTGTTGGCTTTCAGAAAGGGCAAAGAAAGCCTGCGCGTCTAGGCCGTCGTTATCACCTAAGTCCCTTATGCGTAGATATTTACCGTCAAGACCTAGGCATCGAGAGCGCTGCCGATCATTGAGGAAAACACGCAAGATATGATCGATGCGCTTGGTGATCTGAGGATTCGTGATAACCACCAGGTGTTCTACCCGTCGATCAAGGTTGCGGGTCATCCAGTCAGCACTGGCGATGGCATGAATCGGTGCACCGGCATGGTAAAAATAGAAGATTCGACTGTGCTCGAGATAACGGCCAATTACGGAACGCACCTGAATGTTTTCCGAGAGTCCTGGCACACCTGCACGCAGTATGCACATGCCACGAATAATCAAATCAATGCGCACCCCAGCCTGACTCGCCAAGTAAAGTTCTTCGGCAATCGCCTCGTCGACCATGGAATTAAACTTGGCGACAATCCTTGAAGGGTGACCAGAGCGCGCCTGATCGGCTTCAAAACGAATCCACTGCACGAAACGCTTGCGCATAGTGCTAGGAGCCGCCTCTAGGCGTTCCCAATCCGGTGGCTGGGCGTATCCGGTAAGAACGTTGAAGAGGGCTGCCACATCGCGGCCGACGGCTTGATTGCTGGTGAGATAAGAGATATCGGTGTAAAAACGAGCGGTCTTGTCGTTGTAATTGCCAGTCCCGAGATGACAGTAGCGCCGCAATCCATCCTCATCGCGGCGGATAATCATTAAGAGCTTGGCGTGCACCTTCAAGCCCATGAGACCATAAACGACGTGGGCCCCGGCCTCTTCCAGGCGACGAGCCCAGCGGATATTTGCCGCTTCATCAAAGCGCGCCTTGAGTTCTACCAATACCGTCACCTGCTTTCCCTGATGGGCCGCATCGACGAGAGCATGGACGATCGGACTATCACCGGACACCCGATAAAGGGTTTGCTTAATCGCTAAGACCTGAGGGTCTGCGGCAGCGCTGCGAACCAAGGCTACGATGGGATCAAAGCTATCATAGGGATGATGAAGCAATAATTCCTGCTCGCGCAGCAGTCCAAAGGGGCATTGCTGAGCACCAATATGGAGCCGTGGTACAAACGGTGGATATTCCAAATCAGGACGCTTGAGGAGATTTGGCAATGAGAAAAGCAGACTCAAATCCAAGGGTCCAGGTACAGCCACCATATCGTCGCCATCAATGCTCAACGATTCGCGCACCCATTCAATAAGATCGGGATCGCCGTGATCAAGAATCTCGAGCCGCATACTGCGACCACGACCACGATTGCGAAGTTCTTCTTCCAGTTCGCTTAAAAAATCGCCGGCGCCATCTTCGTCGATTTCCAATGATGCATCGCGGGTTAGGCGGAATTGGGCAGTGGCAACGATTTCGTAGCCCGGGAATAGGGCTGCGAGAAAATATTCAATCACATCTTCAAGCAGAGCAAAACGCTGATTCGTTCCGGGCAGGGCGATTAAGCGCCCCATTTTAGGCACCACAACCAAAGCCTGCTGGGTTTCATTCTGACTGTCAGCACGCACCGATACGGCGATGCATAATGCCAAATTGGCGATAAGCGGTATTGGTCTAGTAGGATCAACTGCCAAAGGCGTGAGAGTTGGTTCTACGGTATCGCGATAGTGGCTGGCTAGAGATTCTACCTCAATGTTACTCCAACGAGAAGGTGGAATAATATTAACATCAATGTCGCCCTCCCGCAGAGCCACTTCGACATCTTGGCGCCAACAGGCATAGGTTTCTTTAATCTGACGATGAAGGATGGTGCGTGCGTTGATAAAATGTTCTAGGCCGCTCATGCCACTGCCATCGGGATTGGTAACGCCAATCCCCTGACGAAGTTCGGGCATGCGTACCATGGAAAACTCATCGAGATTAGTCACGACAATGGCAAGAAATTTTGCACGCTCAAGAATCGGCAGTTCTGCATCCTGAGCCTCTTCCAAGACCCGCTGATTGAATGCCAGCCAGCTACTATCACGACCTATGTAGCGGATCTCGGTTTCAGCACCTTGAGCCAAAGATGGTATATTGGAC
>REDX01000210.1 GCA_007695355.1 Planctomycetota bacterium | reverse complement strand
GTACGGTTTGACGAGGGCCCCGGCCGGACCAAACGGTCCGCCGGGGCTACTCTACCCTTGCGCTTCGTGGCTTCGCTTGCGGATAAGCGCTTAGTCGCTGCCGAGTTCTTTGGCGGCGTGGTTCAGGCCGAGTTGTTCGGCGAGGGCGCGGAGGCGGGGTTGCAGGCTGCTGCGGTCGCCGCCGAGGGCAAGGCTACGGCGCAGGGCGAGCAGGGCCTGGAGGTGCTCTTCTTCGGCGAGGGCGCTAGTGGCGCGTTTAAGCCAGGTGGCGAGGTTATCGTCGCTGCCGCTGCCGGGGGCGGCGAGGCCGGCCATGAGGCCGTGGCGAGACCAGGGTTTGTCCCAGTCGAAGGAGGCGTCGACCACCGCGAGCACCATTTCCGCTTCGCTAAACTCGCGCCCATCAACCAGGGCGCGGGCATAGCTTTGTCCATGGCCGGCCTGGCCTTCGGCGGGATCGGGCCGTTCGTGCAGCTGCATGAGGCTGCGCAGGCGGCTATAGCGCTGGGCTATGGGGCTGCCGGCGGGGCTGGGGCCGGTGACTTGCTCGCCATAGGCCCCGTGCAGCAGGGCGAGGCGGGTGCGGAAGTCGAGGGGATCGATGCGCAGGGCAGCTTCGGCGGCGGCGGGGTGGGTTTCCAGGCCCAATTCGTGGATCCAGGCCAAGAGGCTATCATGGCCAAGGCGCGAGGCGGGGTTGCTGGGCAGGTGCATGGCGAGGATGACGGTTTCGGCGCCCTCACGGGGCTCGAGATCGACGATCTTTAGGCGCAGCTGGGCCTGGCTCACCAGCCAGGGGGTGGCCGGCCCCACCAGCCGCCATTCAGCGGCGAAGTGATGGAAGAGCCAGGATTGGACCAGGGTGTCGGCGGCCTGGCTACGGGCGAGGCCGCTGGCCATTTGCCGGGCGTCGGCGGGGGTGTGCTCTTTAATCCCGCTGCGCCGGGCCATGACCCACCAATCCTCATGCTCATGCAGGCCGGGGTGTTCTTTGGCCTGGGCCACCAGCTCTGGCGGCGCTTCGAGGGCGCTGAGGGGGCTGAGGGCGCTCAAGCCCAGCAGAATAAGGAGACCAACCTTTACCATGTGCCAACTCCGGGGGTGCGTCCGTGTCCAGGTTCGCCGTCGCTGGCCCGGGCCTTGTCCCCGGCCTCTGGGCTGGGGGCTTCGGCTGGCGCATCGGCGGCTTCTCCGGATAGACGTTGACGCAGCTCGCGGCTTGCAGCCTGTCCGGCCGGAGACCATGCCAATACTACGCCGCTGAGCTGGGAGCCACCGATCTCTCCACGCCAGCGCTTAAGGGTGGTGACACCCTCTAACTGCTGCTCGCTGGCGGCGGCGCGCACCGAGTTGCGAAAGGCTTCGAGGGTGCTGGTGAACTGCTCTTCCTCACCATCGTCGCGGTTGGCGCTGCTGCGGATGAGGCTTTCCAGCTCTTGCTGGGCCTGGGCATCGGTGTGGGTGTGGAGGAATTCCTTGAGCAGGGCGTAGGCTTCAAGCTGCGCCCGTTCGCCGGCCTGGCTGGCCCGCATCGAGGCCACGGTGGGGTTTGAATGGGCTTCGATGGGGGCCTGGCCAAAGGCCAGGAGAACCCGCTGCCCGTGCTCATCAATCACCGGCTGCACGCCCATGGTGCGCGCTAGCAGGTGGGTGTCCTGGGGCACCTGGCTGGCCAAGGGCATCCCGGCGGGCAGGGGCTGGGCGCTGTCGCCTTGGCCTAAAAATTGGCGGGCGAGGGCGGCGAGGGCCGGCGACCAGAGTAGGGCGACGTGGATTTCATGACCGCCATCGGGGCCCGGGCCTTCGGCCAGGCCAAAGGTAATCGCGCCGGAGATGGCGGCGCTGGCTTCCTGGCTGGTGCGCCGCCGCACCGCGTTTTCCAGGGTGGTGAGGCGCTGGCCATCGTCGACGTCATCGGGGTTCAGCCCTTCGGCGCGCAGGAGGCCGTCCCAATCGCCAAAGCTGGCGCTGAGTTGGGAGACTCGCTCTGAGCTCACCGTGCTCTCCAGGCTGCGGGCGATGGCGGCGCGGGCCAGCAGTTCCGCCTGGTGATAGGCCAGTAGGCGGGCCCCGATATGGCCGCGCTGGCCCGGCGGCACCGTCACCACCGCCGAGCCGGTGGCGACATAGGCATGGCCCCGCTCGGCACCATTGGCGCCCTCGCGCAGGCCGGCTTCCTGTAGTAAACGTTCTAGTATGGCGGCGGGGGCGGGGGGCGCCTCGGCCGCTGCTGCCGTTGGCTGGGCGTTAGCGGCGTTTTGTAGTTCTTGGCTGCGCTGGCGATTACTGGCGGCGCTGCGCAGCTGGGCTTGCGCTTCCTGCGTATCCCTGGGCGAAAGACGGGCGGCCCGCGCATCAAGGCGGGTGAGGGCATCTTCCATCTGCGCCAGGGCGGCCTCTAGGGGATCGGTTTCGGTGGCCGCCAAGGGGCAGAGGGCGGGGCTGCCGAAGTAGGCAGCGGTAAGCACAAGGCCCAGGGCCAGGGAACGGAAGGGGCGGTGCAGCATAATCGAATCCTTTACAAGAGGCGGACGGCGGCGGGAAGCTCTGGGCCCTCCCTGGTATCGCCGAGTTGCACTCGGCCAATGAAAACCGTGCCCGCGAAGCGGGCCATCTTTTTCCAAGGCCCGGAGCTTTTCGCCATTAGCTCGGGCGCTTCCCGGGCGGTGGGGCTTAGCGCCCTTGGCCGGCAAGCAGGGGCAGCAGGCGCTGCTGCAGGATTTTGCCGAATTCCTCAATCAGGGCTTCGCGGGCCCGCGCCCGGGCTTCTTCTTCGCCTTGCACCGAGGACTTTTCAACGCTGTGCTCGAGGCTGCCAATCACTTCGCCGGTGACCCGATCGACGGCGGTAATGGCGCCGGTAATGGTGACCCGGGTCCAATCGCCGACGACGCGGGAGCGGCTGCGCTCGCGCAGTCGTAGTTGGAAGGTGGCGCTCTCATCGCTGATCACGGTGAGGCCGAGGGTGTCGACAATATCGAGCACGCTATCGCGCACCGCCGGCGCCTGGGCCGAGCCCTCTAATTGTAGCCGGGTGCCCTGGGCAAGGCGGCCAATGCGACTGCGCACCTGCTCAAAGGCGATGGGGCCGGCGGCGAGGCGGGTGCCCTGGCTTTCAAGGAGGACTGCTAGCTGCTCGCGCTCGGCGCTCAAATCGTGGGCGCGGCGCCAGCGCTGCAGGGTTTGCGGGGTCAATTCCGGCTCTAGGCGGGCAATCGGCTCTAATTCGCCATCGAGTGCCTCTACTCGCTCCTGCACCGCCTGGCTAAAGCGCTGGCGACTGAGCCGGGCCAGGGTGTAGACGGTATCCCCCTGGCGCTGCTGGGCGACGATTTCCACCCCCGGCAGGTAGTGGCTTTCGCTATCGGCGCGGATCTGCCGGCGCAGGGATTCGCGCAAGCGCACCACTTCTTCATCGCCATCGACCACCACTTCGCTTTCGCTCTCGCTTTCCCGCGACGAGCGCACCGAAACCACCAATTGCTCGCTAATATCCACCACCGCCAAGGTACGCGACAGCTCCCGGGCGTTCTCACCGGAGGCCTCGCCAATGCCGTAGAGGTGTTGGGGATCATTGGGCCGCTGCTGCAACCACTCCGGCAGTGCCTCGCCGGACTCCGCGGCGCCCAGCGCCACGGGCAGCCCGCAACTCAGCAGCAGCCCAAGGGCAGCGGTACAGGCAGTACAAGAAAAGGCAGCGATCCCGGGCAGACGACGCAGCATGGCAAATCTCCTCACGTTACCCCCCACTATACAACCTCCCCCCGCCGGTCAGCCACGAAAAACCCCGGCCCACTTCGATTCCAGGGCGCGGGCGTGGATTTGGTGTGCGTGAGCGTGTCTTCATGCCGATGCGCTCTGGTGGGACTCAAGTCCCACCCACCGGGCGGCGCGCCGCGCCGGGGGCAAGGGGGCGCAGCCCCCAAAAGGAGTCGACCCCGGTTATAATGGGGGGCAAGGGGCGAAGCCCCAAAAAGAGTCGACCCCCGGTATCCGGTATAATGGGGGGCAAGGGGCGCAGCCCCCAAAAGAGTCGACCCCGGTTATAATTGGGGGGGGCAAGGGGCGCAGCCCCCAAAAGAGTCGACCCCGGTTATAATGGGGGGGCAAGGGGCGCAGCCCCAAAAAGAGTCGAACCACCATAACCCCCCGTGAGCACCATACGCCAGTAGGTCGGGGGGCAGCGGGGGGGCGGCAGCCCCCCAACGGCCGCCGAGGGAGGTAAGGGCGGATATAATCGCGAAGCGATCCGCCCTTAGGCGCGCAGCGCCGGCCTCCCGACAGCGGCCGGGGGGAGCACGAGCCTAGGCGAGTGCGAACCGGGGGAGCCCGAGGGGGCAAGCCCCCTCGAAACATCAGCGCCTGCGTTCAACAATCTTCGAGATCTTATGATTCCCCATCCACACCATCTGCTGGGTCTGGATATTGGTGAGGTTCAGGTCCACCGAGTAGAAGCGCTGGCGGGTGCGGCCGGCTTGGTCGTCCTGGACCAGGATGGTGCCGCGGAGGATGAAGTCAGTGCCGATTTCGGCAAAGGCTTCGCTGCGGGTTTCGGCGGTGGCATGGACGTCTTGGTCGGCCAGGACTTCGCGGGTGTCGAGGCGCTCATCGGTGGCGCTAAAGGCGTCAACCAGGCCGGAGTTAATGAATTCGCGCACCATATCATTGGTGAAGATCTGGGTGTCGATGACATCACCGGTGCCGCGCACCACTACGCGGTGCACCTGCACCCGGGGATTGCGACCATTGGCGGTGCGGAAATTGCTGTGCCAGGGGCGGGTCATAACATCGGCAATCATGGCCCGGGCCACTTGCTGGCTATCGGTGGCGTTCCAATTGCCGGAGAGGTCGACCTGCTGGGTGGGCTCGGTGCGGGTGACGCGGGGATTTGAGCCGCAGCCGATCATCGGCAGCGCCAGGGGCAGACAGGCGGCAAGGGCAAGCAGGGTTCGCATGGAGAGACTCCTCGGGGGTTACATAGGATGGGCGCTGGCGTGGTATGCTGGCGCTTTGGGGTATTTGGGAAAGATCGAAATCTGCCGTCTCATTTCGAAGGAGCAGGGGGAGGATTGGGGAAACCGCGGGCGATGACCACCACCAGCTGGCCCGAGGGGATGGTAACCTCGCCAAGGTCGATACTGCCCTGGGCACCATTGAGGCGCAGGTGATGCCGCCCGGTTGGCAGGTCGATGAGGCTGCCCTGGATGGTATTGGGCAGCAGCAGGGCGCCGCGAACATCGGCAACTTCGCTCCAGGTGGCCAGGCCGCTGCCGAGGAGGCCCACCGCAAAACCGGCCAGGGGGCCCGCCTGCTTTTGCGCCTCGCGCGCCGCGAGCACCGCTGCCAATTGCTTCACCGCGGTGCGGGCGAGGGCGCGGATGAGAATGCGCGGCTGCTCGTCTTTAAGGGTGGCGCGGGCATAGGCATCAAGATCGGCGAGCACTTGCAGAGGCACCTTGAGCGAGCCCTGGTCTGGGCTTTGTACACCTGCATGTGGCGGCGGACTTATGGCCCGGTCTGGGGCGTGCACCGGAATCGAGGTGCCGATAAAGGCGAGGCCACCGGGGGCCAAGGCATCGGTGATTTGCGGCGGCAGGGGCAAAATCGGCCACTCATTGACGATGGGGGCACCGGGGCCGCGGGCAAACATGCGCACCGCGCCAATGCGGAAGGTGGCGGTTTCATCGCGGCCGTGGCGGGCGCGGGTATAGGTAATCGGCACGGTGCCGGTGGCGGCGACAATATCCAGGGCCTCGGGATGGCTAATATAGTCGGCCAGGTGCAGGACCAGCAGCATGCCGTGGCCCCGGGGCAGGGCGGCGCTCATCTCTGCGTCCTCAGCACCGAGACGGATGGGCATCGGCGGCGGCACCCCATTGGCCGTGGCCCAGCTGGCCCAGCCGCTGGCGTCATAGGCGTTGCCGACGCGATGCATAAGGGTAATCAGGGCCTGGTTTTGTTCCCGCGGCACCACCTCATAACGGTAAGCCCGCTGGCCGGCCATGGCGCCGCGCTCGGCGGCGTAGACCTCCCAGGCCTGCTTTAACATGACATCGGCAAACTGGAGATCCGAGCCGGCGCGCTGATCCCGGGGCACCGCCAGCATGAGGGCGGCGCTATAGAGGCGGGCGAAGGGATCATCGTAATAGGTGCGGCGCCAGAAGGCTGAATCGGCGGCGTCCTGGCTTTCGCGAATTTGATTGAGCACCATGCGGCGGGCGAAGCTAATGGCGTTTTGGTAGTGCTGATGGGCGGCAGCGCGGTTCAGCTGTTCAACCGATCCCATCAGGCCGGACTGCACCTGCGCCTGGAGGAGCTCATTGAGCGAGCGCCAAAACTCCACCTGGATGTGCTCGTAGGCATTGCCCTCGTAGTTTTCAATGGTCTCATTAATCGCCGCCGCGGTAAAGCGGCGGGTAATCCCGCCGGCGGTCCAGCGGGTGCGAAACTCCTCAACCAGGGAACTGGCCTCGGCCAAGAGATCGAAGGCTTCCTGGTAGCGGCCGCCGAGGACGGCGAGGATGCCGCGGTCCATAGTCCACAGCAGGGCGTGGCGGCGAGTGCGCCGCTCTCCATCGCTGCCGGGATCGCTGGCGAGGCGCGAACCATAGAGCTGGTTGAGATGCTGCACCGCCAGCGCTTGATCGCTTTGCGCGGCGGCGTGGCGGATGACCGCCTGGTGGTGCGGAGTGCGCGAGCAGGCGCTGCCAAGAAGGAGCACCGCACCGGCGAATAGCAGGGGCAGGCTTCGCTTGGGGAGATGAGGGGCAATCGGCATGGGGTACAGACTCCTCAAGAAGCAGGCGGCGTCAATATAGGGTCAGCGGATCTGCGGTAAGGCGCGCCAGCTCCACAGTTGACCTTCGCCAATGGGGTTTTGCCCAGCCCCGCCGAGGCCAGCGAGGTGACGCAGCCAGGGCGGCAGCTGCGCCAGGGGGCCGAGGCCCAGCATATCGGCCAAGCCGCGTCGCTGGGGATAGATGCGCAGGGGCAGGGGGCGATCAATCTCGGCGGCGTTGCGAGCCAGTTCTACGGCGTCCGGCAGGGTCCCCAGAGCATCGACGAGGCCGTGCTTATGGGCCGCGTTACCGCCAAAAATACGGCCTTGGGCCAGGGCCTTCACCGCTTCGGGGGCCAGGCCCCGGCGCTGGCCCACCAGCTCGCGGAAGCGCTGATCCATATCGTCCACCACCGCCTGCATTGCCGCCAATCGCTCATCGTCGATGGCATTGGTAGCAAAGAGGTCGGCCCGCGGATCGGTGCGCAGGGTGGTGCGGTGAATACCCAGAAGACTGCGCGTGCCGCTAAGATCGGGGAGCATGGCGAAGACGCCAATGCTGCCGGTAATCGTGCTTTGGTGGGCGACAATTTGGCGCGCCCCAATGCCCAGGTAGTAGCCACCACTGGCGGCGATATCGTCGAAGAGGGCGATTACCGGCTTCTTCGCATCCAGTCGACGAATGGCGTGGTAAATACGATCGGAGGCACCGGCGCTGCCACCGCCGCTATTAATTCGCAGCACCACCGCCACCACCCGGCTATCGTCGGCCAGCTGTTCAAGCAGACGAACGCTTTCGCCGGCGCCAATTAGGCCCTGGTGAACATCACCCTCGCCATCGACAATCATGCCTTCCCACTGCACCACTGCCACCACCTGGGGATGACGCGTCTGACGGGGGCCGGACATCATCTGCCGCCACCAATTCATAATCCCGGTAAAGGATTCCAGATCCGGCGCGCTGCCGCCGGATTCCAAATGACGCGAGGGCTCTTGCAGTTGGTGGAAAAAGCTTTGCGGATCCACACTGCGATCGATCAGCCCCAATTGCTTGGCGAGTGCTGAGGTCTGCGGAGCGCTAGCGCGGGCAGCGCGCAGGGCATCCGTATCCAGATTATCGCGGGCGGAGAGGCTGAGTAGGCTCTCATCGATCTGGCCTAAGAGATCACGGTATTCGGCCAGGGCCGCGGCTGAGGGCTCGGGCAGGGTGAGGGGCTCGGGGGCGGATTTTTGTTCGCCGCTGGTCACCGCGGCAAAGCGAATGCCGAGCTTGCCCAGCATCTCCGTGTAGTGGTCAACCTGCATGCTTAAACCGCTGATCCAAATCAGCCCGGCTTCGGCCATCGCCACCTCATCGGCAGCGGCGGCGATGACCATCGCCGCATCGGAGACATTTTCTAAAAGTACGGTAACCCGCTTGTGCTCGGGGCGCCGGCGCAGGGTGTCGGCCAATTCCTCGGCGGCGGCCAAGGAGGGAAAGAAGCCCTGGCTGAGATCGAGAACCACATGCTCTTCCGGCGCCCGCAGGGCCCGTCGCAGCTGCTCATTTGCCTGATGCCGGGTGAGGGGCTCGGCGAAGGGATTGGTCCACGACTGCTGGCCGATGAGGGGCAGATCCCCGCGCAGGGTGACGATGACGCTGCCCTCCCACTGTGCATCTTCGTCGCCAGCGCCCAGCGGACTGGTTAGCGCGGCGCAGAACATGAGAGCGGCGCTGAGGAAGTGAGTGCGCAGGGCAAGCGTAAATGATGGCATGGGGAAGTCCTCGAATCGGCGGTGTTGTTCGCTGATGGCCTTCGTCAGGGTTGCCTAAGATCAGCAAGTTTTCGTGACACCGCAAGGCGGAATTCATGCATATCCATATGGGCACCAGGACAGTTGGTGGAGGCGCCGGGGACCTCGCCATGTCCTACCACCCGCTCAATAGCCAGACTGGGGATATGTTTAAGCAAGAGGGCGGTGAGTTCCACCGCGCGCTCATACTGCCGAGGATGTGGCGGATGGCGGTCTAAATGACCGACCAAGCAAATGCCAATACCCTGCCGATTCATCTCGCCTGCTGCAACATGGGCGCCGTGGCGCTGCAAATTCCAGCGAAAAGTCCACTCAACCCGGCCCGGTGGCAGGGGTGCGCCATTATTGATAACAAAATGATAGCCGATGCCATCCCAGCCGCGACTCAAGTGATCGCGATCGATGCTTTCGGCATTGCCCACCTCGCCGGCGCTGTGATGGATCACCACGTACTGCCAGGCCCGCAATTCGGCACTGGCCTGGGGCTGCAGATCGCTCCAGCGCAGGGGCATCCAATCGCCCAAGGCGCTGTGGCGGCCCCACCACAGCAGGGCCAGCATGGCCGCCAGGCCCAGCCCAGCCCACAGCCACGGCGCACGCTCGGCAGGGGGTGGGGGGCCATTGGCGGCGTGGCTAGAACCCTCAGCGGTCGATGAAGACCGAGACATCCGTGGTCAGGATGGCCTGTCCATCCGGGGTGGGCGAGTGATGGAGGCGGATCCGCCAATAGGGCCGCGGCCGGCCTCCCTGGGCGCGGGCAAAGTCGGCGGCCAAACGGTAGGAGCGATGCAGATCGCGTACCGGCCCGTGATGCGGCACCGTAACGCTGACTAATTGATGATAGTCCTCAACCAAGAGGGGCGCCCGCACCGTCGGCAGGCCCGTACAGGCGCGGCCGATATGCAGCCCCCAGGTGCTCACCTGGGGATCGTCCGGCGGCAGCGACACCAGCACCAAGGCCGGCCCCTGGGCCTGCACCGAAGCCCCCGCTTCCGCCAACGCCGCATCCACCGGCGAAAGCGCCGCTACATAATCATATGGCCAGTCCGCAACCGGCAAACTCACCAAACGACAATTCCCCTCCCGTCGCACCTGTGGCTCCATCCATCCACCCTCCCATCCTCCACCACTCTGCCCCCCCGCCCCGCCCAGCAAGCCCCTTCTTTTTTAAAGGGACATGCATTTTTAATTTTGACTTCTCCCATTCCATATTTAAGGTTTCACCCATGCGCCAATCCCGCCAACGCCAATTCGATCCCGCTGCCCCACCCTGGCTGCACTGCATCTCCCGCTGTGT
>REDX01000303.1 GCA_007695355.1 Planctomycetota bacterium | reverse complement strand
TAAGGCCGATCTGGAGATCGGCGCTCCCGGGGAGCCCTTAGCTTCCCGCCATTGAGCGCTGAGCCCCAGCTCGGCTATGTCACTGTGCGTCAAATGAGTGTCATGAATTATCAAGATGCCCGTATAAAATGCCCTTGGCAAAAATCTTTTGCCAGCTTTGAGCCTTCCGTAAGGCCCATCGGCCTGCTGGTTGCATGGGCAATGCCTGTACGCATAGTCAGCCATGCGAGCACCTGCGTACAGAACATTGCAAGGACACATAATGCGTGAACTGATCCACCCCCAAACCCTGCAACAACTCATTGATGCCGTGGGGATAGAGAGCACCCACGAGATCGCAGATGCGCTCAAGCAAACGCTCATCGATTTCCGCGATGCTTTGCCAAATATGAATGCCGAGGAGATGGGCAAGCGGGCTCACGCCCTCAAGGGCTCGACCTCTTACCTTGGCACCGAGGCCCTGCAGCAACGGGCCATTGCCGCCGATACCGCCCATAAGGATGGCGACGAAGCCCTCATGCGCGAGCAACTCCAGGCCCTGGCTGCGCTGGTGGACCCCAGTCTTGCCGCCCTCGATCAAGCCCTGAAAGACAATTCTCCACCTTGAGCACCCTCCGCGTATGTAGCGAGTGAAGTCAAAAGCCGTCCTGATTCTTGAGAGATGAACCCGGCGGTCGGCAATGAACCGGACCCCCTCTGCGGTTGCCATTGCAGGGCGCGCATTAGGCTCCCGCATATGCTACTCGCCATCCATGGATTCACCGAAATCGACCTCTCCTGGAAAGAAGTCCTGGAAGGGCTTGATGGGCATGTGGTCTCCTATCTGCTGCCCGGTCATGGACACCGGCCCTGCCCGGCCGGCACCAATGCCGAATGGCTGGTGGAAGATCTCCATCGCAAGTATGCAGAAAGCGGCCCCTTCGATCTCCTTGGTTATAGCATGGGGGGGCGACTGGCTCTGCAATTCGCCCTTACCTACCCCCACTTAGTGCGGCGATTGATTCTGGTTAGCACCCGTCCGGGCATCCGTAATCCGGCGGATCGGGCAGCGCGCAAACGTCACGATGATGGCCTGGCCATGATGCTCGAAGAAAACGGCATCGGCCAGTTCGTCGCCTGGTGGGAAAATCACCCCGCTCTCCGCCCCTACCGGCCCCAACCGCGCAGCCTGCAGGAACATCTGCGGGCGCGCAGACTCAATCAAGACGCCCAAGGCTTGGCTGCCGCTCTGCGTGTCTTTGGCCAGGGCGTAACCCCATCTTTGTGGGATCGGCTGGCTGAACTTACCATGCCTGTACTCGCCATCGCTGGCTCAGCCGACACCCTCTATGTGCAAGAAATGACACGCATGATTGAGGCTCTACCCCATGGCCGACTCAGTGTCATCCCGGAATGCGGTCATGCCGTTCATCGGGAATGCCGAGAAAGTATGGTCAATATTATCCGCGGCTTCCTTGCTGATCGCAGCGCGCAAACCACCGCCTCGATCACACCGTAACGGAAATACTATGAGCAGCCCCGCCCCCCTCGATACCAGCGTCAGCTGGAGCGCTTATCCCCAGAGCTTTGAGGATATCCTCTTCCACAAGGGGCACATGGCCCAGGGCTGCGTGGCGCGGCTCACGATTAATCGGCCCGAGGTGCACAACGCCTTTACCCCGCGCACGGTGCAGGAACTGCGTCAGGCCCTGCAGATCGCCCGCGATGATGGCGAGGTGGGGGTGATTATTCTCACCGGTGCCGGCGGGCGCGCCTTTTGTTCCGGCGGCGATCAGCGGGTGCGCGGTCACGGCGGCTATGTCGGCGGCAAAGACGGCGACAGCATTCCCCGGCTCAATGTCTTGGATTTTCAGCGCGAAATTCGCACCTGCCCCAAGCCGGTCATCGCCATGGTGGCGGGCTGGGCCATTGGCGGCGGCCATGTGCTGCATGTCATCTGCGATATCAGCATCGCCGCCGATAATGCCCGCTTTGGCCAAACCGGGCCCAAGGTGGGCAGCTTCGATGGCGGCTATGGGGCAAGTTATTTGGCGCGCATTGTCGGCCAAAAGAAGGCCCGGGAAATTTGGTTTTGCTGCCGGCAATACGATGCCGCCCAGGCCCTGGAGATGGGCTTGGTCAATGAGGTGGTGCCCCTGGATCAATTGGAGGACACCACCCTGCGCTACTGCGCGGAGATGCTGCAGCATTCGCCACTGGCCCTGCGCTGTCTGAAATCGGCCCTCAATGCCGACTGCGATGGCCAGGCCGGCCTGCAGGAACTCGCCGGCAATGCCACCCTGCTCTTCTATATGAGCGACGAGGGCAAGGAGGGCCACCAGGCCTACCTGGAAAAGCGCAAGCCGGACTTCACGCAGTTCCCGCGCTTTCCTTAAGCGGTAACCCCGATGACGCTACGCGATTGGCTGGGCGCCACCCGGCCGAAAACCTTGAGTGCCGGAGTGGCCCCGGTCATCCTCGGTTCGGGCCTCGGCGCCCTGGCGCTGGGTGAGGACGGCGGCCTGCACTGGGGGGTGGCGGCGGCCTGTTTAGTCGGTGCCCTGCTGATTCAGATCGGCAGTAATTTTGCCAATGACGCCTTCGATGGTCTGCGCGGCAGCGATGGCCCCGATCGTTTGGGGCCGCAGCGGGCGGTGGCCAGCGGCCGCATCAGTCCCCGCGCCATGCTCATCGCCACCGCCCTGGTGCTGCTCTTGGCCCTCATCCCAGGGCTGTGGCTGGCCAGCATTGCCGGCTGGCCCCTGCTTGCCCTGGGCCTGGTGAGCCTGGTCTGCGCCGTGGCCTATACCGGCGGCCCCTTCCCCCTCGCCTACCACGGCTTGGGCGATCTTTTTGTCCTGCTTTTTTTCGGCCTCTTCGCGGCCCTCGGCTCGGCCTGGGTGCAGGCGCCAGAGCTTGCATCCTGGCCGCCGGAGTGGTGGGCCTTCGCCATTGGCCTGGGCTTGCAGGCAACGGTGATTATTGCGGTGAATAACCAACGGGATCGCAGCCAGGATGCGCTCAATCAGAAACGCACCCTGGCGGTGCGCCTGGGCGCCCATGCACACCGCTGGTATATCAGTTTGCTTCACCTCGGTGCCATCGCCGCCTTCGCCGCTGGACTCCGTCTGGCAGAGGCTGCCTGGTGGCCGTTGCTCATTATTGCCCCCATCGCTATCGCCCACGCGCTGTGGCTGTGGCGCCGCGATGGAAAAGCCCTCAACCCCGCCCTGGGTGCCGCTGCCGGCCTTGAGTTGCTCAGCGCCCTGCTGATTCTGGTGAGCCTCCATGCCTAATGCCTCCGCCGACTGCCGCTGGGAAATTATCCCAGTAGAACTCCCCCTGCGCCAGCCCCTGCGCACCGCCAAGGGCGATATCCACCACCGTCAGCTGTGGCTGCTGCGCCTGCAGCGGGGCGAGATCCAGGGCTGGGGCGAAGCCAGCCCCCTGCCCGGATTCGGTGGCGAAGCACCCAAGCTCTGCCTGGCTGCCCTGGGCAAAATTCCGGGGCAGGCCCGGAGCGCCTACGATTACGCCAGCGCCATTGCCAGCACCTGCCCGGCCGCCGCCAGCGCCATCCGCGGCGCCCTTGCCGATGCCTCTGCCCGCGCCGCCGGCCTGCCCCTGGCCCGCCACCTCGCCGCCGCCTGCGCCCTGCGTCCCTGCACCCGACTGCGCTTAAGCCTGCTCTTAGAACAGCCCGATCCCGAAGCCGCCCTCAGCGCCTTTGCCGCCGGTTGGCGGGTCTTTAAGTGGAAGAGTAGCGGCGATATCGTGGCCGATGCCGCCGCCGCCCGCGCCCTGCGCGCCACCCTCGGCCCCGATGCCGGGCTGCGCCTGGACGCCAATGGCCGCTGGAGCGTGGACGACTGCCGCCGCTTTGCTGAGCTCAGCGCTGAGGTGCAGCTGGATTGGGTCGAGCAGCCCCTGGCCCCGGGCAAAGAGGCCGATCTGGCCGAGCTCACCAGCTGCAAACTGCGGGTGGCCCTGGATGAAAGCCTGCATGGTCTCGATGCCGTTAGCAGCGCCGCGCAGCAGTACTGGGCCGAAGTGTTTATCTGGAAATACCAATGGCTGGGCGGCTTTCCCGCCCTGCGCGCCGGCCTGCGCCTGGCCCAGGGCCACCATCCCCGCCGGGTGGTGCTCTCCAGCACCCTCGATTCCTGGGTGGGCCGCAGCCACGCCCTGCACGCCGCCGCCGCCCTCGGCCTGGACGCCGAAGCCCACGGCCTCGCCACCGGCCACCTCCTGGCCAAGGATTTGGGCCCCGACCATGCCCTCAATGGTCACTGGCAGCTGGGCGATGGCCCCGGCCTGGGCGGAGATCCCCAGCTGTGACCGACACGGTGCTCTCCTGGCAGCTGGACATGGCCGGCGAAGGGGCGGGGCTCGCCGACTGGGCGGGTTGGCCGGCGGGCTCGGCGGCTTGGGGGGCGGCCCTTTTGGCCTGCGCCGAAGGTGGGCCGGTGGCCCTGCGCTTGGCGCCCTGCCCGGACTTGATCGCCCTGGCCTGCGGAGCCCTGCGGGCGGGGGTTGAGCTTATTTTCCTGCCCCCCACTGAGCCCGCCCCGCGCAGCGCTGAGCGCCTGCAGCAGCTGGGCCTGACGCACCTTCCCCTCATCTGCGCCGAAGCGCTGCCGGCCAGTCTGGGCCTGCACTGCCGCAGCCTCAAGGACCTGGCCCAGTGCCGCCAGCCCCTGGCGGCGGAGCCCCTGGACGGGGCCTGGACGGTCTTTGGCTCGGGCACCAGCGGCCAGAGCGGAGCGGTGCGCCTGGGGGCCGAGCAGCTGCTGGCATGCGCCCGCGCCCAGGCCCGGGCCTTGCCATTAGGGCCATCCGATATCTGGCTATCCTGCCTGCCCCTGCACCACGTCGGCGGGCTGATGGCGGCCTTGCGCGTGAGCGCGGTGGGCGGACAGCTGCGGCTGCACCAGCGCTTTCAGGCGGCGGCGGTGGCCCAAGAGTTAGCCCAGGTACAAGGCTGCAGCCTGGTGCCCACCATGGCCCAGCGCCTCTTAGAACTTCCCGATATCACCGCCTGGCCCCATGCCCCCCTCCTGCTCTTAGGTGGGGCCGGGGCCAGTCCTGCCCTCTACGCGGCCCTGGCAGCGCGTGGGGCCCGGGTGCGCAACTGCTGGGGGGCCACGGAAACGGCGGCCTTCGTTGCCTGCCAGGGCGCCGATAGCCAGCCCGGCGCCGACTGCGGCAGTCCCCTGCCTGGCGTCGAGCTGCGTCTGGATGAGCGCGGCCAGGTCCAGGTGCGCGCCCCCTGGCTGCAGCCCCAGCGCCGCAGCCAGCGTGGCCTGCAATCCCTGCTTGATCCGGCAGGCTGGTGGACCAGCGGCGATGGGGGAACCATCACCGGCACGCAGCTGCGCATCCTCGGCCGCGCCGACGGCGCCATCCACTCCGGCGGCGAAACCATTTTCCCCGAGCAGGTGGAAGCCCGCCTCTGCGCGCACCCGCTCATAACGGCCTGCGCCGTCTTGCCGCTGCCCGATGAAGCATGGGGCTGTCGTCTCATTGCCGTCATTGAGCAGTGCGCCGGTGGCGAAGTGGAAGCCCTGCGCGCCTGGGCCGCAGAACACTTACCCCCCGCCGAGCGCCCAGCCCAGTGGGTGGTAGTGCCAGAGCTTCCGCTGCTTGCCAATGGTAAGCTGGACCGTCGAGCCGTTGCCCGACTGCTCGATCTCTAAGTCACAAACCATAGGCGGCGCAGTGCACCCTTATCTGACATTCGCCAGGGGGTTGCCAAGGCACAATATGACCGGACAGGGCTTGACCATCGATAAGGATCCGGGGTGCGCTACTCGGGGGCAAGTCAGCGTGTATGTCCACCATATAGCGGCAGCCACGCACCTCGCGCACCACCTGCGCCCGAGCCCAACCCGCAGGAAGACGAGGGGCAACGCTCAGCCCGTCGACGGTGGCCTGCACTCCTAGGATCTGCTCCACGGCAATCAACATGCCCCAGGCCACGGTTCCGGTACCTATGGTGCCGCTGCTACGGCCAAAACTGGGATGATTCCGATCGCCAAACCAAGCATTATGCTGCCAAAAGGGTGCCTGACCACTGTGCTCAACCGGATTATCTGGATTACTCGGCAGCACCCGGCGCAAGGTATCATAGGCCCCATCCCCATCCCCCATGGCGGCCTGGGCCGCAGCCCAGAAAGCAGCGGCATGACAGTAGACACTGCCATTCTCAGTGCTTCCCGGAACTTTTAGACTCAGTCTCCCCACCTGCGGATCCCAGCCCTCATACATCGGGCTCAAAAGCAAGGGGCCACAGGGCGTGGCCAGTTCTCGGGCCACCGAGGCCGCACACCTAGCTGCCTGTTCAGCCGAGGCGCTACCACTGAGAATAGCCCAAGACTGGGCATTGAGCCAAATACGCCCATCATTCGCATCACCAAAGCGCCGCCCATCATCATCAAGGCCATATGCAAAGCGATCGTTAGCCCACAGTTGCCGCAGCGTCGTCGCATTCAGTTCGTCGGCGATTGCCGTGCATCGTTGGGCCAAGGATTCAGCACCAAAACGTGCCGCAAGCGGCTGCAGCAGCCGGGCGGCGTAGGCCAGGGCCATGGTGGCCCAACCACTGCCGCCGCGCCCTTGGCGACCCGGCCCATTCATAGGGTCGGTCCAATCACCATCATGCATACGGATAAGACCATGGTCCCCACGGTCGGCAAAACTTTCTTCTAAGGCTAGGCGTAAATGCTCAATGAGCGGAGCCCTCCCACCATCGGCAAAGGGCAATTCATCAGCGAGCCATGCAATATCTCCTGCCTGCTGAATGCTATAACACCAACAA
Source organism: Planctomycetota bacterium (assembly GCA_007695355.1). GTDB lineage: Bacteria > Planctomycetota > UBA11346 > UBA11346 > UBA11346 > REDP01. The sequence goes on along the minus strand of REDX01000303.1, from coordinate 30,389 downwards.
ATGATGAGCCAAATACCTCCATCATTATGACGGAAATTCACCAAGGGATGGTTCGGTTTTTCGCCGGCGCGGGTATTCCATACCTTCAAATGCCCATCGCTGCTTTGCCCCGCGGTGACGGCCTGCAAGTAGGGCCGGGCAGCAAGGGGATGAAACATGGCATAACCCATGGCGTCCTGCAGTTCATTACGCCAGGGAGTGCTGATGCCATTGCGCCACAGCCGAGTTTCCCATAGCAGCTCTTTCTTCCACCAAGTATTTACAAAACGATCCAAATCAGGATCTGGGGTGTGAATCAGCAAGCGACGCTGATCATCCTCCCAAGCCGTCTCCAGGGCCGCTATTTCGCTATCAATTGCCCCCTCGGCCAGCAAGTCTGCCACCGGCGCCTGATCAGGGTCAACTACCGCCCCGGCGATAAAGGAAACCTCCCAGGCTGAGCCAGGAGCAAGTTCAAGGGCATATTGCAGGGCGGCGCAGGAAGGCTCCAGGGCCGCCGGCCGCGAAGGCAATCCATCACGCACCCCAACCGGAACGGCACCGGGAGGGCTCGCTCCTAGGAAATCGCGATCACAGGCCGCCCAAGCCTGGGGCATTCGCGTGGGGGCGACAAAGAGCCAATTCGCCAATTGCGAGAGCGGCTGATAGTCATCCCAGGCCGCATGGTGCGGAAAATCATGACGCAGCAACATTCCACGCTCGGCATCCCAATAGCCTCGAGAACCCATAAATCCCGCAGCCGGCTGGAAAAACGCGCTGGTCATCTGCAAACGCTGACTCTCATTGCCATGATTGATAATGCGCACAGTCCACACTTCACGCTGACCATGGCGCGGAACTATCGCCCGCCACTGGACCTCGACATCACGCCAACGGCCCTCGATACGCGTCCACATCGGAGCATGGATCACTCGCCACCGGGCCTGCTCCTGGGGGATCGGCCAGGCACTAGGACACCAGCACTGTCCATCGGCAAAACGAATCCAGAGCTGCCGCTGGCCGCGGCCCCAACCCTGAATGCGAGGTTCGCGATTAAAACTGAGCCCATTGCCGTGCCCGTCGACGCGCAGGTACACTTGGTCATTAAAGAGGTAATTCCACCATGCTCCACCCACCGCCGGGTCATGGACTTCAACATGGCCCTCATCGTTCCACTTCCAAGCAACGGTCATGGTTTCTCCCACCTTATTGATTACAGGCTAGAAGATTATGACTTTCCCACTGCCGACACCGGTTCAATCGCAATCCTAGCGACCTCTAACCGCCACCCTGAAAGAGACCCCCCTTCGCGATCAATAGCGCTACCTGCCAAAGGCGCGAGATACATGAATATTCGGGGCCCACAAGATCAGCACAAATACCCCATCCTCTATCGTAACTGCATAAACAATAATCCCTAGGATCGTTGGCACTGCTCTTCACTTACCCTAGAGGAGCTGAACCACAGTGGTACACTCAAGTAAGGCTGACTTGCTTAGCAAGCCCTTTATGATCAATGCCGAGCTGAGACCCACCCTTCAATGGCGGGAAGCTAAGGCCAAAAACCAGGGGAAACCCGCTGCGCGGGTGCTGTTTTCCCTGGCGCACTGGAGTGCGCCAGTCAATGGCGGGAAGTTAAGGACCCTGGAAGAGGATGGCCCGCTTCGCGGGCGCTGTTTTCATTGGCCGAGTACAACTCGGCGATCCCAGGGGGGCCCTTAGCTTCCCGCCATTGACCCAGCCTTCCCAGGGGTGAGTTTATGGAGGTCCCAAAATGCTAAAGGATCCTTGAAGGGGCGAGGCTACCCCTTTGGGCCCTGCGTCTTGCTACGGCATCGCGGAGCTGAGGCCCTCTCAAGATGCTGCAGCCAGCACAGGATATGGCGGACTTTCACCGCTTCCTCCTTGCCGGATTAGCCCGGCGCATCTGTCCTGTCCATTAAATACCTTGAAAAATCGCAGCGCCGTAGGGTGGCTGCAAGGCTCGCAAAGCGAGGGAATAGCAGGGCTATTTCGAGCTTTTCGCAAGGCCGCAGATGCCCTGCGACGCAAAAATTTTAATGGTTATTTCGTGGACAGGAGACTAGCGAACCGGCACAAGTTTTACCCGCATGGTCCCTTCTCCACGAGAATAGCGATACCGTCCACTCGTATGCATCTTAAGCGTAATCTCACGGGCTGGCCCTTCGATAACACCAATCGCCTGATCGGTGCCGTCAATATTGGCCAACATGGCGCCGCGGCGGAAACTTTCACCACTGAATCGGGTGGATGTGCCACGATGGTCAACTTGCTCGCGTGAGCTAAAACCAACGTAATTCCAGCGATCATCGGGATGAGGCACAATACGCATCTTTTGTCCATCGCCTAAGCTAAGCGGCAGTTTGGTTCCACGGGTAGCGTCGACGGTCACGACTGTGCCCACGAGGCGCTCCCAGTCGAGAGCATTGAGTTTATTCCAGTCAGCCGTCAATAGGGGGACCGTTGGCCGCAGTTCGGCGATGCGCTGGGCAGCAATGGTCTTTGCCATGCCGTTAAGACCCGGTTCGGCCAGTTCATACCAGTGCAGGGCTCGCCGCCGCATAGTACCATTGCGCCGGGCATCCCGTTCATCGGCGATGAGTCCGTCCCAGGCCCGGGCCAACTGGTAGCGCTCTTGGGCTTCACGGGGCCCGGCTCGCTCCATGCCGCCAATGCTGCGCCATTGCTCGTTCGATCCCATCAGCAGGAAATCAATACCCGATTCTAAACGATCGGCCTCAAGCACAAAGAACTGTCCGACAAGGCTATTGGCATCGGGATCCAAGGGATTGCTGAGCAGCGACTGCATGGCCCGAGCAGAGGGCGAAGCGCGTACCCGTGATAGCTGCTGGGAAAGTAATTCGGCCTGGCTGAGGCCAGCGAAGTCTTCGGCCAGTTGTTGGCTGAGATCCCACATCAAATGCAGGGCGCTGCTGGACACCGCCAAGTCTAAAGCCTCGCTCAGCATGGTGTAGCGCAGGGCGGGATCGTGGTCGGTGGCCTTGGCCTGTTCTAGCAACTCTCCGGCAAAGACCCAGCGCTGGGCCGGATCGCGTTCGCGCAGGCGATCGGCATAAACCTGACGGAATTCACGCTGGGCCCGACGTTGATTGGCGGTGTCGGGCACCGCCAAATTACCGCCGCCGGCCGCCGCCGGGCGACTAAATATATTGCCGCGCTTTTCCTCTTCCTGCTGCTGCCGTAGACGCTGCTCTTGCTCCTTTAGGGCGCGCTCGCGCTCAGCAGCAGCACTGCGAGTAAATTCCCGCATATGCGCTTGCTGGGCATCCAGAGAACGGCGCTGGGCATTAATTGCCACCTCGCTGCCGGCGAAGCGTTCCGCAACCTCAAAATAGCGAATGGCAATGAGAAAATAATCGTTGGGATTATTTGTCGCAAATTCCTCGGCCATGCCGAAGAAGCGATCAGCCTCGGCCGGATCCATCCGCTCTTCAGAAAGCTCTTCAGCAGTGGCCAAGGCCGCTTCGGCACCGGCACGCTCCTCCACCGGGCGGCGGGCCAGCCATTCATGGATCTGGTCTCGATTCATCCGCTTGCGAGCCCAAAAAAGACTGGAGCGCACCGTAACGGCCTGGTCCCAACGCTCAAAGCGTTCATATATGGCCAAGGCCTGGGCAAGGGCAACGGCCCCGTCCACCAGCCGAGTGGAATCGTGATCGGCGGCCTGAAGATGCGCAATGCCCTCCTGCAGCAGACGATTGGCCGTGGGAATATCATCGGCCCAGAGCTGCTGAATAGTAAGTAGGCTCCACAGTGCCAAAGCAAGAATACATGACGAACGCCCTAACATAAAAAACTCCTCAATGCTACATGATTTCCTAAGGGCACGAAACGCTAGAGGTAAGATAGCTTTCCTCACCCAGATGCTATTCCAACACAAAGAAAGCGGCTCTATTTAATCATGCCCTTAGTCATGTCAACGCACGGGATGGGAGCAAGGGTCAACAAAACAGAGTCATGCAATCATCACATAGCATGCGCGGAGGACCCGTAAACACCAAAACTCTTGGCTACTTGGCCCTGCCTCGACCGCCACCGTAGGCGATCAAGCACGGACAACCAACTACAGACGCTTAGCGCCTGTCGTTCCTCATCGTTGGCAGATTACGGTCATGGCGGGAAGCTAAAACCAAATAGCCCCTTGCCGCCGTCGCCTATTCAGATCCCTGAGGACCCATGCACCAATCACGAATAACTTGGTGACGATAGCTAAAGAGCGCATCGAGACGGCGGCGGACCAAGCCGGAACAAAGGGGCGGCAGCTGCCACCAGCGCAGACGCCAGTCGATATGATCGATGAGGCGACAGCTCTGAGCGCCCAAATCTTCCAAACGGTGCTCGTGGCGCCAAAAAGACATCGGCCCTTCGATTTGCTCGTCAACGAAACGGCGCCCCTCCTCAAATTCGACAATGCGCGCCAACCAACAGATACGGGCCCCGGGCAAAAAAGGCATGGAGATCAGCGTTTCCCCATACAGCTGCAAGGGATGGCCGTGACGCAGCACCCGCAAGCCCTCACCCGGTGGGCTAAGGCGTTGCACCGCATCGGGGAGGGCGTGAAAGTCCCAAAGCCGACTGACCGGCACGGGAAGCTCGAGGTGGAAGGTGCTTTCAGGCATAATCAAGCTACGGGATCAAGAGCGCTGGCGCTTGAGTAATTCCACCGCCGCCGCTAGGCGGGGCAGGGCCTTGTGCTGGCCGATGGCGTGGAGGGTATCAAAGAGGGGCGGGGATTGATTGCGCCCGGTAAGGGCCACGCGCAGGGCGCTGAAGATCTGCTTGGGCTGCCACCCTTGCTGCTCGCACAGCGAGCGCACCAGCTCCTCCAATGCGGTCACCTGCCAGGGCAGGTCTTCTTTGCTGACCGCCTTGACCAGGCGCTTATGCAGGGTCTCTAGGGCGCGGGCGGTGGTGGGGGCATCCCAGCCCTTGGGCACCAGATCGGCCACGCTGGGACTCACCCCATCGCTGAAAATAAAGTCTGAGAGCCAGGTGACATCGCCGCCGAAGGTCATGCGCGGGCGCAGCAGGGGCAGCAGTTCATCCAGGCGCTCGTCCAGACAGCGATGGATCTCGGCCTTAAGGGCAGCGTCATCAAGCTCGCGCAGCCACTGGCCCTGAACGTGGGTGAGTTTTTGCAGATCAAAGACCGGCCCGCCCACATTGAGGCGATCGAGATCAAAAATGCGCAATAGTTCTTCGCGATCGAAGAACTCCCGCTCGTCGGGGTGGCTGTGGCCAAGCAGGGCTAAAAAATTGAGCATCGCCTGGGGCAAAAATCCCTGGGCCTTATACCACAGCAAATTGGTGGGGTTTTTGCGCTTGGAAATTTTGCTTTTATCGGGATTACGCAGTAGGCCCACATGCACGTATTCGGGAATGGCAAAGCCCAGGCGCTCGCCCAGCCAGATGTGCTTGGGCAAGGAATTGAGCCATTCCTCGGCGCGAATGACGTGAGTAATGCCCATGAGCGCATCGTCGACCACCGCCGCCAAATGGTAGGTGGGCCAACCATCGGCCTTCAGCAGGACTTGGTCATCCAACTCGGCCCACTGCTTGGTCACCGGCTGGCCACGCAAACGGTCGGTATAGCTAAAAGTGCCGTCCAATGGGGCTTTCATGCGGATAACGTGGGCCTCACCCGCTTCCGCCCGGGCCCGGGCCACGGCCGGATCCAGATCGCGGCAGTGGCGATCATAGCCAATGAAACTGCTCTTGTCGGCCACCTGCTGGGCGCGCACCTCGCTCAGGCGCTCGGCCGAACAAAAACAAGGATAGGCATCGCCCTGCTCGACTAATTGCCAGGCGTACTGATGGTACATGCCCTGGGCATGGCGCTGGGATTGCACATATGGGCCGCGCGCGCCGCCAATATCCGGGCCCTCGTCCCACTCCAAACCCAGCCAGCGCAAGGCAGACAAAATATTATCCGCGCTGGCTTGGGAGCAGCGGCCCTGGTCGGTATCTTCCAAACGCAGAATAAACTGTCCGCCATGACGCCGGGCAAAGCACCAGTTGAGCATGGCAATGTAGGCGGTGCCCACATGGGGATCACCGGTGGGGGATGGGGCAATACGCACGCGAACAGTCATGGCCAAGGGCCTCCCACATGGTTTGTCACCCCATCATGGGCAGGGCCAAGCGATGCAAGGGCGGTGGCAGAAGTTAGCGCACCCAGGCTTCACGGCGCGGCCCGCGGGCACCGGGTTGCCAGTGGGGTTGATCATCGCCGGCGTAGATATTGTCGGGCTCTTGCAGCTTGGGATTCAAGACTTCCTTGATCGAGCCATCCTCATTCCAAGCGCTCACCGGCAACAAGGAGGCACTGTGATCGCCAAAGGCCACCGCTGCTTGGCCTTCAGGGGTGGGATAGCGACTGGCCAAAACGGCGCGCACCGACGGGCTGGCTAGGGGCGCATTCCAATCAAAGGCAAAGGAGTGGGCCCAGTCCAGATTGGGATTGCGCCAAATCTCTGCGACATCGCTGCGCGGGGCCTGGTTGAGAGGGCTGCCATCGTTGACTCCGCGGAAGAGGGCGAAGGGCAGTTCCATCTTCAGGGCCAACTCTTCAAAGGAGGCCGCAGTAATGGCGCGGGGATCCTGGGGCCAGGGCACGCCCTCTGGAGGTTGGGGATAACGATTAAAATCTTCGCTATAGATGAATAAGGCCACGCTGATCTGTTTTACATTGTTCAAGGTGGTCATCGACTGCGCCCGCCCGCGTCCCCTGGTAATGGCCGGCAGGGTTAAGCCCGCCAAAATAGGCAGGGACATTATACTTCCCCCAAACAGACCCTTGCTGACAAAGCGTGCCTGGTCGTCGGCCACCGCACCCATTATATAACCCCGGCCCTGGTGCTCGGCGAGCAGGGCAAGAACGGGGGCAATGATGGCCTGGGCATCGCCGGGCAGGAAAGCGCCGAAGCTATCAAAACTGTTTTGTAGCAGGGTGATCAGGCGCGGAGTATCGCTGGCCCCCAGCAGATAGGTGGTCATTGCCTCTGGGCGCTGGTCCCAGGCTTGCTGCCAGGCTGGGCTGGCAGCAAATCCACCATGACGACCGGCCAACCAATCCCGCGCGTGGGCGGGAACGGTGGTGAGGAGAAGATGACTTGGCGAACGCGCCACCACCAGCGGCACCGGCATGGGGAAGGGCAGGGGCAGAGTGGGACGCAGCTCGGCACCCACGGCCGGCAATGCCAGATCCATCATCGCCAGCAGGGGTTCAATGACCTCTGATAGCTGTTGATTCCAGGGCAGCTGGAGACTCAGCCCAGGAAAAGGAGCACCCATGGGGGGCGGCAAAAGGGCGATGGTGGCGCTGCCCTGCAGGCCCTCGAGCAGGCTGAGCATGGCCACGATCTGCTGCATCTCCGCTGGCAGGTCATCGCCCGCAGCCGCCGCAGCCTGATCCATCATATCGCTGGCAAAACGCGCCAGCGAAGTCCCGTCAATGCCCACCGCCATGGCCATAAGGGCATCGGCAGGAATGCGATCCACGGTGGCCAGATCCACTTCTTGGCTGCCCTGATGCAGGTTGGGCCCAAAGGCATGGATCTCTTCCAGAATGCCATCGGGCAGGATGGTGATCTGACCAGAACCATGCCCGGCCTGGCCCTTCAGGAAAGCCCGTAGGGCCTCCTGCTCTTGATCATCGCCAAAGACCTCGGACTCCAGCATCTCGACAAAACGGGCCATATTCCAGGTAAGTAGCGCATCAGCAGACCCGCTCAAACCCAGGGCCTGCAGATAAGGCACGGCACCGTCTTTCTCGGCGTCGACCTGAAATAAGGCCGAAAGCAGGGAGCCAAAGCGCGCCACCTGCATCTCTCCGCCATCGATACTCAAGGCCCCATCGGCCCCAGTCGGCGCATCCTGGGCCTCGCCCTCTCGCTCCAGGGAATTCCACAGGGCTGCGGCCGCCTCGCCCACATCGGCGAGCAAACGCATCACCACACGGGGCGCAAAGCCATCCAAATCATGCACACCGAGTAGTTGAAATTCTAAGGCGCGCAGGTTGGCCAGGGCGAGATCGGCGGGGACCTCTGTTTCCTCGGTGAAGGCGGCCTTGGCCCGGGCCCAGCCCTCATGCACATCCTCGAAGGCCGGCAGCGCCAGCAAACGGCCATACATGCTGGCCTGAAAGCGCTGCATGCTGCTCTGGATATCCCCCAGGCGCAGGCTCAGCATGGGGTCAGGGTCTGGGTTGGGGGCGGATTCCGTGGCACCGATGCTAACCAGCAACGACAGCAGCAAGCATGGAACAGCGAGCAAAGCCACAAATAGGCGAGAGGAATGTGCGGACATGGGGGCTCCTGGAATGATTTACCATCACCCTAGAGAAACCGCATGGTGGGGCAACCTGCGATCGCTGGCCCTGGTCGAATCCCGCTCTCCAGAACCTTGGCGCTGGACTGCTGCCGCCCTGCGCCAATCTGTGCTTCCAGTGATCCGCTATCTGCTGCGCAAGCTTGCCCTGGCACCCCTGGTGCTTTTTGTCCTGGTGACCATCAGCTTCTTCCTGATGCGCGCCGCCAGCGGCGGCCCCTTTGACGGCGACCGCGGTCTTGATCCCGAAATCGAGCAGGCCATTCGTGACCACTTCCGCCTCGATGACCCCCTCTTCCAGCAATATCTCTATTTTCTCGGCGGCTTGCTCCGCGGTGACCTAGGCCCCTCTTTCAATCAACGCGGGGTGCAGGTCTCGGAAATCATCGCCACCTATCTACCGGTCTCCATCTATGTCGGCTTGATCAGTATGATCTTGGCCCTCTTCCTCGGCATGGCAGCTGGGATCTGGGCGGCGATGCGGCATAATCGCTGGCAGGATCAATCGGCGATGACCGCCGCCTTAATCGGACTCTCGGTGCCCGCCTTTGTCACCGGCCCCCTCCTCATGATGGTGTTTAGTATTGCCCTGGGCTGGCTGCCGGTGGCCGGCTGGAACGGCTATGCCGGGCTGAGCCATCTCATTCTGCCTGCCACCTGCTTGGCCCTGCCCTTTGCCGGCCGCATTGCCCGCCTTGCCCGCACCGGGATGCTCGAAGTTATCCATCAAGACTATATCCGCACCGCCCGCGCCCTCGGCCTGGCCGAGCATCAAGTCATTCTCCACCATGCCCTGCGCGGGGCCTGTGTGCCGGTGGCGGGTTTTTTAGGGCCAGCCATCGCCAGCCTGGTCACCGGCAGTTTGGTGGTGGAAATGATTTTCCAGATTCCCGGCCTGGGCCGCGAATTTGTCCTTAGCGCCTTTAATCGGGATTACACCCTGGTCATGGGAACGGTGATCGTTTATGGCGCTGTCATTATTATCGCCAATCTCTTGGCCGATCTGCTGCTGGCGTGGCTCGATCCGCGGGTGCGCCTCTCATGAGTCACCATGCCACCACCTCTTTAAGCGGCGATGCCTGGCGCCGCCTGCGGGCCAATCCCGTGGCCATGGCAGCGGCAGTGGTGGTTCTCGGCATCAGCTTGGCCTGCGTCATCGGCCCTTGGCTGAGCTCCCTTGATCCCAGCGAACAACGGCCCTGGATGGGCAGCCAAGCACCCCTTAGCCGGGTTATCGATGCTTGGCAGGAAAACCGCCTACGGCTTGATCAGGTGGCGGAGGTCCCGCCCCGGGCTCAAGCTGCCCAGCGCTTGGAGATCACCTTTCTGCGTCAGGAATTTGTCGATTACAATGTCACCCTTCGCCGCGGGCGCATCCATCTCCTGCAGCATCGGGTTGGCGGTGGCACGCTGCCGCAGCTGCAATTGGGTTCTGGTGGGGTGCACGTTTTAGGACGCGATAATGCCCTGGGCCCAGATCTCGGAAGCCTGAGTTTGGCCACCGGCGAAGAACCACCAAGCCAGCTCAGCGATGCCGGCGGGCGCTTTATCCTCCGCCACATTAGGGGCTCTAGCCTAGCCACGGCCATCGCCGAGCTTGAGGATGGAGTGGTGATAGCCCTAAGCGTCAATGGCGAGACCGCTAGCAGCCTTACCCTGGCCGGCGGTGAGATCACCGGCTTTGTCGCCGACGGCCGGGCCCTCACCCGCTTCCATCTCCTGGGCACCGACCGTGCCGGCCGCGACCTCCTGCAGCGCATTCTCCACGGCGGTCGCATCTCCCTCCTGGTGGGTGTGGTGGCAACCCTGGTCAGCGTGCTTATCGGTGTCGCCTACGGTCTGCTTAGCGGGTTTCTGGGAGGGCGCAGTGATCGGCTGATGATGGCCATTATCGATATTCTCTACGCCATTCCCTTCCTCTTTCTGGTGATTCTCCTCCTCGTCTCCTTTCAGCGATCGCTGATTATGCTCTTTATTGCCCTAGGGGCGGTGCAATGGCTAACCATGGCGCGGATTGTACGCGGCCAGGCCCTGGCCCTGCGCGAGCGGGAATTTGTCGATGCAGCGCGGGTCACCGGCGCCAGCACCCTCACCATTCTGCGGCGACATCTCCTGCCCAACTGCCTGGGGACGATTATCGTCTATGCCACCCTCACCGTTCCCCTGGTGATTCTGCAGGAAAGTTTTCTCGCCTTTATTGGCCTACAGGTGGAAATGGGCGATGGCCGGGCCTTAGACTCTTGGGGGGCTTTGGTGCAGCAGGGGATGACCAACCTCGATGTCCAGGGCGGTGATCGCTGGTGGCTGCTGGTCTTCCCTGCCCTTACCATGGCCCTCACCCTGCTCGCCCTCAATATTCTTGGCGACGGCCTGCGCGATAGTTTCGATCCCCATCTGCGCTCTTTGGGCAAGGGGCGCGCATGAGCTTACAGATCGAAAGCCTCAGCGTCGCCTTTGGTCAGGGGCCCCAGTCCTTACTGGCAGTACAAGACCTCAGTCTCGGCCTTGAGCCGGGACAAACCCTGGGGGTGGTGGGAGAATCCGGCTGCGGTAAATCCACCCTCGCCTTGGCGATCATGGGTCTTTTACCAGCGGCGGCGCGGGTCACGGGCGGCCGCGTCCGCTTCGATGGTCAAACCCTCATCGATGGCAATCAGCGTTATCCCAGCCATCTGCGCGGCCGGCGTCTGGCGATGGTTTTTCAAGACCCGATGACCAGCCTCAATCCCTATTTAAGCATTGAAGCGCAATTCCGCCTGCCCCTGCGTCGACACCTCAAGCTTTCCCGTAGCCAGGCCCGGGCGCGCACCATCGAACTTTTACGCACGGTTGGCATCCCCGATCCCGAAGAGCGCCTTGGTCGCCATGCCCACGAGTTTTCTGGTGGCCAGCGCCAGCGTCTCGGAATCGCCCTCGCCCTCTGCTGTGATCCCGAACTGCTGATCGCCGATGAGCCCACCACCGCCCTCGATGTTACCATTCAGGCGGGGATTCTGAGCCTACTGCGCGATCTCCAGCAGCAGCGCCGCCTTGGCCTATTGTTGATTACCCATGATTTGGGCGTGGTCGCCCAGATGTGCCAAGAGGTCATGGTTATGTACGCCGGACGCTGCGTCGAACGGGCCAGCGCCGAAGCCCTCTTTGCCCAACCCCAGCACCCCTATACTAAGGCCCTGCTGGCGGCGGTGCCGCGCCTCGACAGCGAGCCTGGTAGCGCCCTCGCCAATATCCCCGGACAGCCGCCACGGATCACCAGCCCCAGCCATAGCTGCCCCTTTGCGCCGCGCTGCCGATTCGCCGAAGAACGCTGTCAGCAGCAACTGCCGCAGCTCCTGCCCTGTGGCCCGGGGCATCAGGCCGCCTGCCTTCTGCTGCCGCAGGCAGGCCCCGCCCAGGCTCCGGGAGATGCGCCATGAACCGCCATGCCGACCCCAGTCAGCCCCCCCTGCTTGAAGTCCAAGACTTGGCGGTGGAATACCCCCTCCGCGGGGGGCGTCGTCTGCGCGCCGTGGATGGGGTCTCTTTCCAACTTCAGACAGGTAAAACTATTGGAATCGTCGGAGAGAGCGGCTGCGGTAAGTCCACCACCGCCCGCGCCCTCATCGGCCTGATCGAGCCCAGTGCCGGGCGCATCGCCTACCATGGAAAAGATATTATTGGCCTCGGACGGCAGGGTTGGCGCCAATTGCGGCGGCAAGTGCAGATGGTATTCCAAGATCCCTATGCCTCCCTCAATCCGCGCATGAGCGTGGGCGACATTATTGATGAGCCCCTGCGCAATTACCGCATCGGCAATCGCGAAAGCCGACGCCAACGGGTACGCGAATTATTGGATCTGGTCGGCCTGGATGCAACAAGTCTACGCCGTTTTCCCCATGAATTCTCCGGTGGCCAGCGTCAGCGCATTGGTATTGCCCGGGCCCTTGCCCTAGAGCCCCAGGCGCTGATCTGCGACGAACCGGTAAGCGCCCTTGATGTCAGCGTCCAGGCGCAGATTATTAATTTGTTGATAGACTTGCGTCAACGCCTTGGCCTCAGCTTGATTATTATTGCCCACGATTTGGCGGTGGTGCGCCACCTCGCCGATGAAATTCTCGTCATGTACCTGGGCCAAGTGGCCGAATCTGGGCCAGCCCAGCGCCTCATGGCCCAACCCCAGCACCCCTACACCCAAGCCCTGCTGGCCAGCATACCCATTCCAGATCCCGCCCTGGCCCGCAATCAGCGCCGCATTCCAGCCCCCGGCGAAGTCGGCAGCCTGGAATTGCGGCAAAGCGGATGCCCCTTCGCGCCGCGCTGTCCCCAGCGCATGGAGCGCTGCCAAAGCCCCCCACCGCGGCTCGGTGAGGATGGCCATCAGGCCGCCTGCTGGCTACTGCACAAAGATAAGGACACACCGGCGTCCGGCTCCTAGGCCGGTGACTGCGCCGGCCCATGATCTCAGCGGGGATTTCCGTGGCATACCCTGGGCCTCTGGCTATGCTGCGTGGTGACAAGGAGACAGCCATGTCAACCAACACCTGTACGGTTCGCCGGTTTCCATCCGAAGCCTTGGCCCAATTAGCCGCAGATCTGCTAAAAAGCCAGGGAATCCAGGCCCAGGTCGTGGGGACGGACATGGACATCGGCGATGCGCTTAATCCAGGGCAGCACATTCAGCTGCTCATTGAACGCGAGCACGAGATCTTGGCTCGGGAAATTCTTGATAGCAACGGCCTTTAGACGACTGCTGCCCGGGCCTAATGTCCTGTCTATTAAGTACCTTGAAGAATTCGCAGCGCCGTGGGGCAACTGCAAGGCGCGAAAAGCGTAGGAATAGCAGCGCTATTCCAAGCTTTTATCAACGCTGCAGGCGCCCTGCGCCGCAAAGAATTCTGATGGTTATTTAGTGGACAGGATACTAGTCGATGGTGCGATTATGCTCGTCGAGCACGAGCACCGTGGGATGGTTACGCGCAACCTCATCCTCGTTTAGAATGGCGTAGGCAATGATAATAATCCGATCGCCGGGCTGGGCCAAGCGGGCAGCTGCACCATTGACGATAATTTCACCAGAGCCACCGGGAATGACATAGGTCTCAAAGCGGGCACCATTGTTAATATTGACCACCTGCACCTTCATATGCACCGGAATACCCGCCTTGGCGAGCAACTCGGCATCGACGGTGAGACTGCCGGGGTAGTCAATTTCCGTACGACTGACGGTGGCCCGATGAAGTTTTGCGATAAACATTTCACGTAACATGGCTTACCTCCCATTTTCGGGCATTTAAGTGCCGCCCTGGGCCTGCGGGTTTAAGCGCTCAACCACCTCAAGACCAAATCCCGAGAGGGCCGTAATCGGGCGATCTGAAGCGGTAATCAAACGCATCTTTCGCACCCCCAACTGGCGCAGGATTTGCGCCCCTATTCCATAGTCGCGAGGGTCCATGCCAATGGAACCCACCGGGCGCTCGGCATGGAGAATCCCCCCGCGGTCCAGCAACTGGGTAGCCAGCAGATCTCCAGAGCGACCGCGAATATACAGCAAAATCCCATCGTTTCCAGCCATTGCCGCCAAGGCATCGTTAATCCCAAGTTCGCCCCGGGGCAAGGCGCAGCCAAAGGCATCGGCCAGGGGACGTTCTTTGTGCACCCGCACCCGCACCGGTTCGTCTACCGTGCAGCCAGGACCCAGGCGATTCCCAAAGACCAGGGCAAGATGCTGATCACCATGCACCGTCGAGCGGTATGCATAAGCGCGGGCTGGGCCAGCGGCGGTTTCCACTGCGGCTTCAGCGATCAACTGCACCAGGCTTTCCCGCTGCTCACGATACGCTATGAGATCGGCAACGGTGACCATCAGCAAATCATGATGCTGACTGAAAGCATCCAGATCATCCCGACGCGCCATGCGTCCGTCTGATTTGAGGATTTCGCAAATTACCGCCGCCGGCTTTAAACCGGCAAGGCGGCAGAGATCGATCGACCCTTCGGTATGACCGGCCCGCACCAAGACCCCGCCGTCCATCGCCCGCAGCGGAAAGACGTGACCAGGAGAAACCACGCTCTCAGGACCGGCATGGTCGCTAATCGCCGCTGCCACCGTAGCTGCGCGATCGGCTGCGCTAATGCCGGTGGTTATACCCTCGCTGGCCTCAATGGAGACGGTAAAGGCCGTGCCTAGACGCGAGCGATTGCGGCTGGTCATCATTGGCAAAGCCAGGCGATCGAGTAGGGATGCATCCATGGCGAGGCAGATCAGGCCGCAGGCGCGAGTGGCCATGAAGGCAATGGAAGCCTCGTCGGCGAATTCGGCCGCCATAATCACATCGCCCTCATTCTCCCGATCCTCATCATCAACCAGCACCACCATGCGGCCAGCACGGATGGCTTCGACGGCTTGGGGTATGGTGGCAAAGGGCATCGGGGGGCGACCTCAGGGGAAAGAATAGGGGTGGGCGGGCGGCGCAGTGTGGCGATCAGATAGATAAGGCAACCGCTGGCCGCAGAGATCCTAAATGCTGGCACCCAGCTTGCCCGAAAGCATGAAGGTACATACTCGGTAGATGATTCATTGCCAGGCTACTCCATTGCGCATCGTTATAGGTGGGGAAAACCGGGAACTTAAGCGACCCCAGAGGCACCTTTTAACGCAGTCTAGAACAATGTTGGTGCATCGGATGAGACGAAGAGGCGCTGAGATCCCCAAGGCGAAAGACCTTGCAGAGGCTGCAGGCCCAGTCACACCAAGCGACTAAAGCGCAGTGACTAGATGCAGGCCAGCAAACGAACCGAGGACTTACTGAGCCTTATTGGCCACCAAGGCCACGGCAGAGCCCTTATCCGGATCGCGGGGGAATAGCCGTTCAAGATAGCGGGCCAGCTTCACGTTGGTGGGGCCATAGCCGCCATCATACATGTAGTGTTCGAGATCCTTCCACACCTGCTCCGCATTCTGATAGCGGTTAGCCGGGTTGGTTTCCAAACAGCGCAGCATAATCGCCTCAAGTTTGGCCGGAATGTGCGGGTTGAGTTGGGTTGGCCGCTTAATCGAAAAGTTGTCCATTTTATCAACGAGATCATCGATGTCATTGACATTGTAGACCACCACATTGGTGAGGAGCTCGTACATTACCAGACCGAGGGAGAAGATATCTGATTGCGGTGTCGTGCCTTGGAATTTCGCCTGTTCGGGGCTCATGTAGGGCAATTTGCCCATGATTACCTCGGCTTCATCCGGGGTTTTCATGGTCACCGCTTTAGCAATACCAAAGTCAGTGAGCTTCACCACCCCACCCAGGGTTATTATGACATTGGACGGGGTAACATCGCGGTGCACCACATTCAAGGGCTTGCCGTTAATATCACTCTTGCGATGCGCATAATCAAGGGCTCGAGCGATGCGGGAGATAACAAAGGCGCCAATTTCGACATTGGTTACCTTCTGCCGGGATTTGTGCTCTTTAATAAAATCGGCGAGATTATGACCGTTGGCGTACTCCATAACAATGTAGTAGACGCCACCGGTTTCTCCTAGTTGATAAACCTGAAGGACATTTTCATGGATCAGGTCAGCGACCAGTTTGGCCTCACCAACGAAAAGGCGCACGTTCTCATCGTTTTGGAGAAATTCCCGCTTAATCGTCTTAATCGCCACAATCTTACGAAAGCCCTCTGCGCCCAACTGCTCCGCTAAATAGACCGATCCCATGCCACCGGTGGCAAGCTTGCGGATCACGCGGTAGGAGGTGAGATATTGGATTTCTTTCATTTGCTGCTTCCTCAAGCCTGCAGGGGCGACAACTAACATCCGGATCTTGGGCTGCCTCGTCTCGGCGCAAGAGGTCTTTATGGGATGGCTAGGGAGGCTGTTCACCCTGCTTGCAACGGTTACCCTGAAGACCAAACCGGCTCCGGATATTGTGCCCTTGCCGTGGTCGAGGGGGGCCGTACCATCCCAGCTCCGGATGCGGGTGCTGGACACCGCCCCTGGTCGATGATCTGAGCCTGGAGAGGCTTCGGGACTCCGACCGGGGCTGGCTCACCAGCGCTCTTCCGTGGGCCCGTTGCCCACTGCATCCCCACCTTGCACGACCCCGCGGACCACCCACCGCAGCGGTGTATTGACCATGCCCCCAAGCATGGCCCCCGAGCTGCCGTGGTTGCTTGCGTCCCCCTGAATTGGAACCCCCCCGCATGAGCGACCATCCCCCCCTTGATTCCCTGACCCTTAAAGACCTGCGTAAACTCGCCGGCGAGCATCAAGTCCCCAATCGCAGCTCCTTGAATAAACAAGAGCTTCTTGGCGCTCTTTCTTCAACTCTGCGCCTGCGTCTTGATCAAAGCGCTGATAGCCCGACTCCGGTCAAGCCCGCAGCAGCAGCCCCCAAGGCCCCAGAGCCTGAGGTGCTTGACCCCGCCGCTGTCGCCGGTTTAACCAACTCACCGAGTAAGCCACGCCCCCCCCGCCATAGCCAGCCCGCAGTCCCGGAGGCTGAGGCTGAGGCCAAGGCTGAGACGGAGGAATCGGGCAGCGATGAACCGCGCAAGCGCAAGCGCCGCCGCCGCCGCCGTCGTGGCAAGGGCGGCAATCGCGAAGGCGAAGACGCTTCGAGCCCTCAAGACAGTCATGCGAGTGGCGATTCCGAAACCACGGAAGCGGACAATGAGGCAGATGAAGACGGCGAAGCACTCGCCGCCTCGCAGATTGAATCGCCGCGTCCTACCCCTCCTGTGCCCAGCGAGGAACCTGGCAGCAAAGCCCCTGCGCCGATACCTTCTGAGCCGCCACGGTCTGCACCACCAAGCAACGAGGACGGCGTTCCACGCCGCGGCCGCGATGAGGCCCGCAGCGAGCGAAACCATGAAGCGCAGCGCCCAGCGCGCCCAGCGCGTCCCCGCCTAGAATCGGGAGCGCCCCATCTACCCCCGGTGCTGGATCGTCTGCGCGGTTTCTCCCAGGGCATCCTTGAACTCTGCGATCCCGACACTCCTAGCTGGGCCCAGGCCCGCCTCGGCGAGCTCCTTGCCGAAATTGGCGTTGTCCCAACTCCCGCCCGCGGACTACCGCACCCTGATTTCCACGACGTGATTGGCGAAGAAGCGGTACAAGGCGTTGAAGCCGGCCACATTAGCGTGGTTGCGGCGCCGGGCTTCTCCCTGCGCGGTGACCGCGGCGATCTCTTTGCCCTGCGCAAGGCCCAGGTTCGCATCGCTCCTGGCGGCAGCGTCTCACCCGAGTCATCAAGCGATGATCAGCCGAGAGGACAACACACCGATACCAGCGAGCCAGCGCCCCCTCGCCAAGGCCTTAGCGAAAACGTGCCCGCTCCGGAAGCCACAGCACCGAGATCCGAGGAGGCCCCCCAAGACCCAAAAGCGGCGACCGCGCCGGCGCAGCCCGAGGCTGAACGGCGCGGCCCAACGGGTCGCCGGGGACGGGATCGCCCTGCGCGCGATCGCGATGACGAGGACGCGATCAACCCCGCCGCCGCCACCATTGCCGAGGCCGATGCCGAGGCCGCGGAAGAACTGGCGGCCGAACCCCCACCAGCGCCAGTCGCCGCCCCTGGCCGCCGGCATCGTCCCGCTGACACTGCACCCAGTCTGCCCCTTGAACCGGTAGAGGCTGAAGAGTTGGCCGCCCGGGCCAAGGCCGAGGGTTTTCGCCCCCTGGGCCTAAACGAGCAGATCCTTGCTGATCTCGCGGTGATGGGCTATGTCGAACCTTCGCCCATCCAGGCCGCCGCCATCCCGGTGGTTACCACCGGCAAAGACCTCATCGGACAGGCCCTCACCGGAACCGGGAAAACCGCCGCCTTTATGCTGCCGGTCCTCGATCGGCTCTACACCCTGCAGGGCGAGGGTCCGGTGGCCCTGGTGCTCTGCCCCACCCGCGAACTGGCCCGCCAGGTACACCACGAAACGGTGCGCATGGCCGGCACCAGCGGCGCGCGCGCTGCCCTGATCTACGGCGGCGTGGGCATGGACGACCAAATCGAGGCCCTCTCGCGCAAGCCGCACATTGTTATCGGCACCCCTGGCCGGATTATCGACCATCTACGCCGGCGCAATCTCGATACCTCGCGCATCAATATGGTGGTCCTCGACGAGGCCGATCAAATGCTCGATATCGGCTTTCTGCCAGATATTACTTATATTCTCAAGCACACCCCGGCCACCCGCCAAACCATGCTCTTCTCGGCCACCATGCCAGGCGAGATTAAAAAGCTGGCCAATGACTATATGCGCGAGCCCGAGCACGTGCACGTCATGCCCGAATCGGTGACCGTCGACAAAGTTGATCAAAAATACATTGCCGTCGATCAAAATAAGAAAACCGCGGTGCTCGCCCACTTTATCGAAACCCAAAAGCCCGAGCAAATGGTCGTCTTCTGCAAGACCAAGCACCAGACCGACCGCGTGGCCAAGGTTCTCAAAGGCAAATCCCTGAGCGCCGGCGCCATCCACGGTGATCTCACCCAGGCCAAGCGCGAACAGGCCCTGCGCCAATTTCGCGAAGGTAAATTAACCTGCCTCATCGCCACGAATGTTGCCGCCCGCGGCCTCGATATCCCCTCGGTAAGCCACGTCGTCAACTACGATGTGCCAGAAACCCCCGAGGAATACGTGCACCGCATTGGCCGCACCGGGCGCATGGGCAAAGAAGGCATTGCCCGCACCTTTATTACCCCCGAAGATGGTCAGTTCCTACTTGAGATTGAAAAGCACATTGGGCTTTTACTCGAAGAGGAATTCATCGAAGGGATAACCACGAGCACGGCGATCGCCATAAAGCGCAGCATTGCCGATGGCAATGGGGCCAACACCCCCCGTCTCTTAAAACCCATTGCTGGCGGCATTCGCCTAGGCCGCCGGCGTCGCTGAAATCCCAACCGGCGTTGATCTCACCTGGGTGAAAGGTACGTCCATGCTGCGTTTCGTCTGCACCGCCTGCTGTTTTATCTTCTTCCTCGGCGGTGCAGCGGCGGCCGAGCTAACGCTGATCAATCGTGCCCAATTCCAAGAGCGGATGATCAGCCTAGCGGCGCAATTGGAGATCAGCCCGGAAGAGGCCCAGTCCCTGCGTGGCAGCCGGGACTTTGCCGCCCTCACCGCCCCCCATTGGTACCTCGATGCCGAGGCCGAGCGCAGCTACCTCATCCAGCGCTTCCGTGCCCGCGATGGCATTCTCCAGCACTTGGATGTCCAGCCCCCCCTCGCCATCCAACACTTCCGGGAACAACTGCGCCAGCCCCGCAACCTCAGCCTAAAGGACCTGGTGCTGGCCAATCGCATTATCAGCCTATTAGAAGTCGAACTGCGCGAGCACTTACTGCGCGAAGCAGGCGATAGCTCAGAGAGGCCTTAGGCGGCGCAGCATCGGCTGTCCCTGGAAGCCGGCGAAAATACGGCTAGGGTCCGCGCCCATGAGCAGCGCCCAGCAAAGCCCCACCCGCGCCAAGCGCGTCTATATCGAAACCTTCGGCTGTCAGATGAACGTCGCCGATTCCGATATTGCCCTCGCCCGCCTGAATGAAGCCGGCTACCAAGAGGTGTCAGACGCCGACCAGGCCGATCTTATTATCTACAATACCTGCAGCGTCCGCGATAATGCCGAGGCCAAGATCCGTGGCCGACTGGGCACGATTAAGGCGCGCAAGGCCAAGCAGCCCGGGCTGCGGGTGGCGGTTATGGGCTGTATGGCCCAGCGGGCCCAGGGCGAATTACTCGCCGCCCACCCCCAGCTCGACCTGGTAGTAGGCACCGATCAATTTGTGCGCCTGCCCGAGCTCCTACTCCAGGTTGAAGAAGAGGGCCGTTTGGCCGCCACCGATTTCGGCGACTTTGAAAGTAATGGCAATTGGTCTACCCGGCGTAGCGATGGAGTGAATGCTTGGATTCCGGTAATGCGCGGCTGCAACTACAATTGCACCTACTGCATTGTCCCCAAAACCCGCGGCCGCGAAAAGAGTCGGCCACCGGAACTGATCGAGGCCGAGGCCCGGGAAGCGGTGGCCCAGGGCCATGTCCAAATCACCTTGCTGGGCCAAACCGTGGACGCCTACGGCAAAACCCTGGGCGATGGCAGCAACCTCGCCCGCCTGCTGCGCCGCCTGCACGATATCGAAGGGCTCAAGCGCCTGCGCTTTATCACCAGCCATCCCAAAGATATTAGCGATGAGTTGCTGGCCACCATGGCCGAACTGCCCAAGGTCGCCAAGCACCTGCACGTGCCAGCCCAGTGCGGCTCCGATCGCATTCTGCGCCTCATGGGCCGCCGCTACACCCGCGCTGGCTACCTCGATTTTGTCGAGCGGGCCCGGCGCTATATGCCAGAGGTGGAACTCCTCACCGACATCATCGTCGGCTTTCCCCGGGAGAGCGAGGAGGACTTTCAGGCCACCCGCTCGCTCATGGAAACAGTCAACTTTAGCGGCGCCTACGTTTTTATGTATTCCCCCCGCCCCGGCACCGGCGCCGCTAACCTTGAAGACGATGTACCGATGGAGGTCAAGAAAGCGCGCTGCAACGAATTGCTTAACCTGCAATTAGAAATGCAGGGGGCCTGGTATCAGGGCCTGCACGGGCGCAGTTTCGAAATCCTGGTGGAAGGGCTCAGTAAAACGAACCCCGACCGCATCCAAGGCCGCTCCATTGGCAATTTGAATATTCTGGTCGACCGCTATGGGGCCGATGGCGAGGATCGTCTCGCCTGGACTGGGCAGTTGGTCAAGGTGCGTATTACCTCCAGCACCTCGCTAAGCCTCTTCGCCGAAGCCTTGAGCCCGGCCATGGTGGCCAGCGGTGCCTGACCTCGCCATCGTCAATGGAGCCATAAGCCCGCTGGAGGCAGCCGTCATTCCAGCCACCGACCTCGCCTTTCTGCGTGGCTGCGGGGCCTTTGAAACCTGGCGCAGCTACGGCGGCGAACCCCACGCCCTGGGCCTGCACTGCCAGCGGCTGTGGTCGTCGGCGGCCATCTTCGGGATAGAACCCTTCGTCAGCGAGCGGGAATTACGCCAATGGCTGCGCCAAGCCCGCGAACAGCACGGCTATACCGAGGTGAAGGTCAATGCAGTGTGCAGCCCCGGCGACCACCACGAGGGCGTCTTCGGCGCCCGCAATCCGCGCTTGGTTTTAATAATCCGCGAACTCCACGAACCGCCGAGCAGCTGGTATGAAACGGGTGTGGATATTATTACCTGGCTCGGCGAGCGCACCTTTCCCGAGCACAAAACAGTGAATTACCTCTGCGGTGTCCCCGCCCTCGCCAAGGCCCAAGCAAGCGGTGCCCACGAAGCCATTTATCTCGATGCCGAGGGACGCTTAAGCGAAGGGGTGACTTCCAATATCCACGCCCGCTTCGGCATGACGGTGCGCAGCCCCCTGCATCAATGCCTCGACGGCATTACCCGCCGTGGCATCGCCAGTATCGCCCAAGAAATGGGCCTGACCTGGGACGAGCAAGGCGCCCTGCGCCCCGGCGATCTACTGGCCGCCGATGAGGTATGGATTTCCTCGGCGATTCGCGAATTGGTGCCAGTGGTGCGCATCGATGGCCAGCAGATTGCTGACGGCCGGCCAGGGCCCTTCTGCCAGCGCCTGCGCCAGCGCTACCGCAGTCAGTGCCTCGACGATGCCCTGGCCGAGGCCAGCGCGTGCGTCTAGGCCCCGCCGATAGCGACTTTGTGGTCGATGAAATTCCCCTCTACCCGCCCAGCGGCGAGGGCGAGCACCTGCACCTGCGGATCCGCAGCAGCAACTGCAGCACCCCCGCCCTGGCCCAGGCCCTGGCGGCATGCTGCGGCGTGGCGGTGCGCGATATCGGCTACGCCGGGCGCAAGGATCGCCATGCCGTCACCAGCCAGGACCTCAGCGTCTACCGCGGCCAGGAAGCCCAGATCACCGCCCTGGCTAAGCACCTCCCCCCCGGCGCCGAGGCGGAGGTACTCAGCCTCAGTCGCCATCGCAATAAACTGCGGCCCGGACATTTGCGCGGCAACCGCTTTCGCCTGCGACTCCTTGATGTGGCCCAGCCAGAGGAACTGACATCGCGGCTGGTGCAGTGTCAAAGCGCTGGCATCCCCAATAGCTACGGCCCCCAGCGCTATGGCCGCGATGGCATAAATCTGCGCCAAGCCTTGGCCTGCGCCGGCGGCGAGATTGGCAAGCCCCGGCGCCGGGACCTCGCCACCTACTGGGCGGATGCTGGCCAAGCCGCCATTTTCGATGCTTGCATCCAAGCCCGCTTTGACGCCGGTCTGCTGCAAGCTTTGCGCGTCGGTGATGTGGCAATTAAGGGCTCGGGAGCCTGCTTTGTGGTGAGTGCCGAGGCTCTCGCCGACTGCCAAGAACGCCTTGAGCAAGGTGAACTGGGCTGCAGCGGCCCCCTCCCCGGCGCCGACCTGCTCTTGGCTGCTGCGGGCGTGAACGAAGAAGAGCGCGCCTGGTCAGCGAGCGTCGGCATCGACTGGCAGGCCTTTGCCCGCGGCGGCCCCCTCGCCAGCCGCGGTGATCGCCGGCCGGCGGCCATGGAACTGATCAGCGCTCCGCAGCTTCAGCTTGATGGGGCCAGCCAAGGCTGGCTGCACCTGGAACTGGGACGGGGCAGCTATGCCACCAGCTTCTGCCAGCACCTCGGTATCGATATAAACCGTGGTGCTAGGATGTAATCGATCAGATAACGTTTAAGATATAAGCAGATTGTCCCGATGCACCACTGCCTTGGGCAGGGGATAGCCGGCCAGGGCCGCTGCCTCTTCCATGCGCAGACCAAGAATGGGGATAAGTTCTTGGGCGCCTAAACCGGCTAAACCTCGAGCCAATTCCGCACCCTGGGAATCAACGATGGCGATGGTGTCTCCACGCTGGAATTCACCCGTCACCGCGACAATGCCAGCAGCCAATAAGCTATGGCCCCGTTGTACCAGGGCAGCAGCGGCGCCATCATCCACCTGTAGACTGCCAGCTGGGCGGCGGGCCAGGGCCAACCAGCGGCGGCGCTGACTGGGCACGCGCGCAGAACCAGCGCGCACCTGGGTGCCAGGATTCTCGCCGCGCAATACCTTGGCGAGCACTTCGGGGTGCTGGGCGTGGGCAATGGTGGTAAGGACCCCAGCCCGGGTGGCAATACGCGCCGCCTCAAGTTTCGAGCGCATACCTCCGCGACCGCGCAAACCCTCGCCACCCATGTGCTGGAGTAGGGCCTCGTCAATGCGCGTCAATTCGCTGAGCCGCTGGGCTGCGGGATGGTGCCGAGGATCGGCGTCATAGACGCCATCGATATCGGTGAGCAGCAGCAGGTGACGGGCCCCTAACTGACTGGCAACCAGGGCTGAAAGACGATCATTATCCCCCACCGTAAGCTCGGCCACGGAGACCGTATCGTTCTCATTAATCACCGGAATGACCGCATAGCTGGCAAGGGAGCGGAAGGTGGCGGCGAGATTCAAATATCGGGTGCGATCCTGGAAATCATCACCGGTGAGTAAAACCTGGGCCCCCTGCAAGCCATGGGCGGCCAGGGCCACCTGCCAGCGATGGGCGAGGCCGGCCTGGCCGATGGCCGCCAGGGCCTGCCGATCGGGCAGGGCGCTGGGCTTGCTCTCTAGGCGCATGGCGGCCATGCCGCAGGCCACCGCCCCAGAGGACACCACCACCGGCCACCATCCAGCGTCCACCGCTTGTCGCACCTGGCCAGCCATGATGTCCAGGAAAGGCAGGTCGAGATGGCCCTGATTATCGGTGAGAGCATTGCTGCCCAGCTTAAGCACACAGATCGGAGCAGAGGTACTAACGCTCATAGGGGTGACGATGCTCCATCCGCCAATAAGCGGCGGCGATAAATGATGCGACTAATGAAAAGACCCAATTCAAAAAGGATAACCATGGGTAAAAACATCGCCATCTGGGAAAAGGGGTCCGGAGGTGAGAGCAATGCTGCAATCACAATCGCCCCCAGCACCACATAGCGCCGGCCCTTAGCGATGGTCTGCGGCGTCATAATGCGCAAGCGCACGAGAAGGATTACAAACCAGGGAATATCAAGAATAACGCCAAAACAGGCAGTCATTAGCACCAGCAGACGGAAATACTGCCGCTGATCAAGAATCATGGTGACGGTGGGATCCATTACCGCCCAATGCATCAGCCAGGCATAAAACCAGGGCAAAGCAAAGGCATATCCTAAAATCGCACCAAGGTAGAAAAAGAGGACCGCCGAGGGGACAAAGAGAAAGGCGAGGCCGGTTTCATGACGATACAGAGCCGGGCGCACAAAGCCCCACAACTGCCAGACAATATAAGGGAAGACGACAAAAGCAGCGGCCAACATACTCACCGTAAAGGCGGTAATCGCCGGCTCGGTGAGTGTGCCACCGCGCAGCTGCCGGGTTTCTGCAGGGTCAGAGGAAAAACCCAGCTGCTCGGCGACATCTTCGCCAACGATGGCAACTGCCTGCTGCAAGGGCTGTAATGCAATAAGTTTTAGTTCGATATTGAAAATAAAGGCAACGATGGTGCAGACGAGAATCGCAACCACTATTTTGATGAGTCGCCAGCGCAATTCTTCAAGGTGATCGCCCAGCTGCATCCGCGACTGGTCGCCATCGTCTCCGCGCATCTCAGTTGCTTCCGTGCACCGCCTCGGCCAAGAGCCGGGCGCGGGCACAGACCCGCTCTACCCCATCGCTATCGGCGCCATGTTGTTCAACTAAGCGCACGAGATGAGAACCGACAATAACGCCATCGGCAACCGCCGCCGCCTGCGCCGCCTGCTCGGGGCTGGAGATACCAAAACCAATACACACCGGGACGCTGCCATCGCCGCGCAGGCGGGCAACCTGGCTAGCCAAGTCTTCGGGCAGGGAGTCGCGCTCGCCGGTGACACCAAGACGGCAGACATAGTAGAGAAAGCCGCGACTCGAGGCAGCGAGGAAGGCCTTGCGCTCTTCGGCGGTATTCGGGGTGGCCAGGCAAACGGTGGCCAGGCCGGCATTGCGGAGGCAATCGAGAGTACCCGAATCCTCGTCAGGGGGCAGGTCTAGCACCAGCACCCCATCGATGCCGCAGGCCACCGCCTCGCTGGCAAAGCGTTCGGCGCCAAAGGCAAGGATGGGATTGAGATAGGTATAGAGCAGCACCGGCACTTGGGTTTGGGCGCGAACGCGCTGCATGCTCGAAAAAAGCCGGCGCAGGGTGGTGCCGCTGGCCAGGCCGCGCTCGGCGGCGGCCTGATTGGTAGGCCCATCGGCCATGGGATCGGAGAAGGGCATGCCCAGTTCGATAATATCGGTGCCAGCCTCGGCGAGGCCAACCACTAAGCGCTCGGTAAAGGCGAGATCTGGATCGCCGGCGCCAATATAAACAATGAATGCCTTACGCGATTGCGCGCGCAGGGCGGCAAAACACTGGGCAATACGATTATCAGCGGAAATCGGCGAGCTTGTCATGGGGAAGAAATCCCTCGGAGGGCAATTGGCTATTTTTGGGGAAATGTAACCAGCGGTGAATGAAGAAGATGTTAGATAGAAGATCCCGTGGCAATATCGACGCCCTCGAGGCGGGCCACTTCGGCCAAATCCTTATCACCACGGCCGGATACGTTGACTACTAGCAAGGAATCCTTGGCCAGGCCTTCGCAAATGCTTGGCAGGGCGCCAAGGGCGTGAGCGCTTTCCAATGCCGGAATAATCCCTTCGGCCTCGGAGAGGAGGTGGAATCCGCGCAGGGCATCGGCATCGGAGCAGCGGAAATATTCGGCGCGACCAATCGCGCGCAGCCATGCGTGCTCAGGACCAATGGCGGCATAATCAAGGCCGGCGGAAATGGAATGGGTGCCCATCACCTGGCCATCTTCGTTTTGCAAGACGACACTGCTCATACCCTGAAACACCCCTGGGGTACCGCCATCAAAACGGGCCGCATGCTGACCTAATTCGATGCCATTGCCACCGGCCTCAACCCCGATCAAGCGCACTCCCGCATCGTCTATAAAAGGATGAAACATGCCAATGGCATTGGAACCACCACCGACGCAGGCCACTAGGGCATCGGGGAGGCGGCCGCAGCGTTCCTGGATCATGGCCCGGGTTTCTTCGCCAATGACGCATTGAAAATCGCGCACCATGGTGGGGAAGGGGTGAGGACCTAAGGCCGAGCCAATAATATAGTGGGTGTCGGCCACCGAAGCTACCCAGTCGCGCAGGGCTTCATTCACCGCATCCTTAAGGGTTTTGGTGCCGGAGGAGACACCGCGCACCTCCGCCCCCAGCAAGCGCATGCGATAGACATTGGGTAACTGCCGGCGCATGTCCTCAACGCCCATGTAGATAACGCATTCCAGGCCCAAGAGGGCGCAGGCAGAGGCGGTTGCCACGCCGTGCTGGCCGGCCCCGGTCTCAGCAATAATACGCCGCTTACCGAGGCGCTTGGCGACCAATCCCTGGCCTAGGGCATTATTGATCTTATGGGCGCCGGTATGACAGAGATCTTCGCGCTTCAGCCAGATCTGTGGACCAAAGCGACGGCTCAGTTCACGGGCCTCGGTGAGAGGGGTTGGACGACCAACAAAATCCCGCAATAGGTCACGGTATTCCTTTTGGAAATCGGCGTCCTGCCGCAGCTCAAAATAGGCCGCAGTCAATTCATCAAGAACCGGCACCAGGGTTTCGGGAACAAAGCGCCCGCCATAGGTACCAAAATAGCCGGGGCGCTGCTGCTCCCGGGTTGTCGTTGTCGCCATGCACACCGTCCTTTTGCCAATCATACGCTGTCGCGGGCAAAGTGTGGCCCCCTTCCCACCCGGAGCAACCGCTACCACCCCGCCTCACTTCGGCGGTTGTGGGGAAGACCGCACCGCGTACATCTCATAAGCATGAAACTGGGTGTGAATATCGACCACATAGCCACGGTGCGCCAAGCGCGATTGGGACGCGAACCGGACCCGGTTCACGCCGCCGTGCTCGCCGAACTCGGCGGTGCCGACAGCATTACCGTCCACCTGCGCGAGGATCGACGGCATATCCAAGACCGTGATCTGCCCCTGCTACGGGAAACCCTTGGCATTCCGCTGAATTTAGAAATGGCGGTGACTGAAGAGATGCTCGCCATCGCCAGTGCACTGCGCCCGCAGATGGTGTGCCTGGTCCCGGAAAAACGGGAAGAACTTACCACCGAGGGCGGCTTGGCGGTGGATCCGGAACAGGCTCTGCTGCGCCGGCTAATTAGCGAATTGCGGGCTCAAGGCACCGAGGTTAGCCTGTTCATTGATCCCGAGCCGCAGGCGGTGCTGGCCAGCCAGGCGGCCGGCGCCGGCACCGTGGAATTGCACACCGGCTCCTGGGCCAATGCCTGGGCCGCACACCATTTACAGCCCAGCCAAGGGAGCCAGCAGCGGGTCAAGGATGAGGCCCAGCGCCTGGAGCGAGCCGCCGCCTGCTGCGCCGAGCGGGGCATAACCCTCAATATCGGCCATGGTCTGAGCTATCGCAATGTCCGCCAACTCCTGCACCTGCCCCTTTTGCATGAGCTCAATATCGGCCACGCCATTATCTCCCATGCCCTCTTTGTCGGCCTCCGCCAAGCGGTGGCAGAGATGAAGGCTTTGGTTGAAGCCGGCCCCGGCGAGTAAGGCCCCCATCCTCAACCCACGCGCTTGCGACCGCGGATGGCGGTCCCTGCTGGCTTTCGCCATGCCAAGCTTAGGTTAGAACCATCATTGAGTTTGTTACCGGCAGGGCCCCCTTGCGTCCGCCCCCAGGAGTCCTTTGGTCATGCAGTTTTCAGGTAGCTTTGTCGCCATCACCACCCCCTTCACCGCCGATGGTGAATCCGTGGATTTCAAGGCCTTAAAGGCCCTCATTGAGTGGCATATCGCCCAGGGCACCAATGGCATTGTGCCCTGCGGCACCACCGGTGAGAGCGCTACCTTTAGCCATCAAGAACAGGCCGAAGTCATTCGTTTTGTGGTAGAAACGGTAGCCGGCAGGATTCCGGTGATTGCTGGCGCTGGCTCCAATAGCACCCGCGAAGCGGTCGAGCTTGCCTGCGCTGCCACCGCCGCCGGCGCTAATGGTATTCTCACCATTACCCCCTACTACAATCGCCCCAATCAGCGCGGCCTTTACGAGCATTTCCGCGCCGTGCGCGAGTGCACCAGCCTGCCCCTGGTTCTCTACAATGTGCCCTCGCGCACCGGCACCAACCTCCTCCCGGAAACTGCCATCCGGGTGGCCGAACTGGGCGGCATTGCCGCGGTCAAGGAGGCCTCGGGCAAGCTCGAACAGGTGCAAGAGCTCCTGGATGCCGGCATTGGCGTGCTCTCCGGGGATGATGCCCTTACCTGGCCAATGATGGCCATGGGTGCCCAAGGGGTTATTAGCGTCGTTGCCAATATCGATCCGGCTGCCATGGCCAAGCTCTGCCGCGCCGCCCTCGCCGGCGACCTTACCGAGGCCCGCCGCTGCCATGGCCGCATTGCCGCCTTAAGCAAACTTGCCTTTATGGATACCAACCCGATTCCGGCCAAAACCGCCCTCGCCGCCATGGGGCGGATGAACGAAGTCTTCCGCCTGCCCCTGGTACCGATGACCAACGATGCCCGTAATGAACTTCTGGCCGGGCTGCAGGAGCTTGAGGTGCTGTGACCACCCTCGCCGACAAGGTTACCCTGGCCCGCCTGGTCATCGCCCCCGCGGCGGTAGCCTGCTACCTGTTTTTGCCCCTGGAAAGCGCTTTCTACGCCTGTGCCATTCTCTGTGGCGTTGCCGAAATTAGCGACTGGTTAGACGGCAAGGTGGCAAGAGCCCGTAATGAAGTCTCCGATTTCGGCAAACTTGCAGACCCCTTCTGCGACGTCTTTTATCGCATGGGGGTAATGCTGGCAGCAGTCCTTCCCGCCGGCGCCATCGGCCTAAGCGTTGCCGCCCCCACCGATCCCCGCTGGCAGGCCCCAACCTATATCGCAGATCTCGACCCCCTGCTTATCGGCACCGGCGTCTTCCCCTTTCTACCCGTTCTTATTATGGTACTGCGGGAAATTGCCGCCGGAGCTCTTCGTGCCATGTGCGCCACCAAGGGCCTTGTCTTGGCTGCGCGTCTCTCCGGTAAAGTAAAAGCCTGGTTCCAGGGTCTCACCCTGATTTCTGGACTCAGCGTGGCTGCCATCTTCACCGGCTACCCAGACCAAGTACGTCTCTACGCGCTGGTTATGGCCTGGGTTTGTGCCCTCTTTTCCGTCGCTTCCTTCTTCGAATATCTGTGGGTAAACCGTCCCACCCTCGCCCTCTTGGTGCGGCCCCATCAGCGGGAGACGAAAGTCAAAGCCACTGAGTTGCCGCCGGGAGAAAGTGCGTGAACGGCTTCCTGCGCAACTGCCTCTGGGCGATTGCCGTCGCCACCCTCCTTGCCGGCTGTGGAAATGAGCGTCCGCCGCCATTGCAGGCGGTGGGCCCGCCAGTGCAAAAGCAGGACATCGCCTGGCCCCAGCCCCCCGGTGATTTCGCCTGGCGCGCCCAGGGCCGCTTACGCCTGGATCTGCGCGAGGGCAGTATCGCCGGCACCGCCCATCTGCTTGGCATGGCCAATAATTCCCTGCGCGTGGTGCTTTTGGCAGACGGCGGGGTGGTTATCGACGATATCCTCCTAACCAGTCGCGACCGCCGCCTTCCCGATCACCAAGGACCACTCAAACGAATCGCCCCGGCCCTGCGCCATGCCTTACTGCAGATGCGCGAAGACAGCGCCGAATGGCGTGGCGGCATACTCACTGCCCAGGCCCGCGAGGATGCCAGCACCCGCTTCTACGGCGGCGACCCCCTGGCCCTGCGCCGCATTGAAGGGCCCTGGGGCTGGGTAACCGTAGGCGACTATCGCCTCCGCGAAAACCTCCTCGTTCCCCACCACCTGCAGGGCATCGCCGGCCCCCTCCGCTGGAATCTGCAGGTAAGCGAATGGCATCGCAATCAGTAACCACCACGCCGAAAAACAATAAAAAAAAAGTGGACAGGCAAATAGTACTGGCCAACCCTTTTATTCCCATTCCCAGAGGATTTCGA
>REDX01000247.1 GCA_007695355.1 Planctomycetota bacterium | reverse complement strand
TCATCGGGCATGGTAGGTGGTGCCACGGGTGCGACCGCTTACCGTGGCGTGGCCTTCGGCCAGGAGTTGTTTGAACAAGGGACGCAGGGCTGAAGCGGTGACGCCCAAAGACGCCTGGGCGCTGGCGGTGGTAATGCTGCGCCGCTGGTTGAGGAGCCGGTAGAGACGGGGATATAACCCGCGGCCCCGCGGCGGGGGGGTGCTTGGGGTGCTTGGGGTGCTTGGGGTGCTTGCTGGCGTCGCCTTCTTGGGGGGAGACGCTTGCATACGCTTGGGGGCAGGCTTCTTGGGCGGCTTGGTCGGCCGCGCAGCGCCCTTGGTGGTGAGGCCCTTGGTACCCTTTTTATCTCTCTTCCCTCCCGACTTCTTTTTTCCCTTCTGGTCACCGGCGGCGCTGGCTTGGCGCGCCGTGTCGGGCTGCTCTGGAGCTGCTGGACTAGCGGCGGTGGCCATTTCGAGGCCGAAGATGCCGGCAAGGTCATCGTTGGCCAGGATGCGGTCGTGATCCGCGGTGGAGGCGGTGGACAGGCCCGTACCGGCACTGGCAATGAGTTGGCTTGGGTCAACCCCACGCAAAGTAAACAGCAATTCCGGCTGCTGATCCAGTCGGTTGCCGACGCCGTAGAGGACGGCGGCCACATGTTTGCACATGCGTGCCCCATCCGGGCAGGTGCAGGCAAAGCGCAGGTCTTTGGGGGTGGGGAAGAGGCCATCCCCTTGGCGGCACAGGCGCCGCATGACGCCTTCCGCCAAGCGACCCTGCAGGAGGTCGAGCAAGGACTCAATGGAACCAGCACAGTCGGCGCAGATCGCCTGCCAGTGGGCGGCACTCACGGGTGCGACGGTAATGGTACTACGATAGAGGGAGGACCCACTGACATGGGCCTCAATCCGGCCGTTATGCAGTTGCAGATCCACCACCGAACCATTGCGGGCGTAGGTGCGGCCCCGCGGCAGGCGGTTGCTGTAATCGGCGTAGGCCTCCAAATTATTGCACCAGGCCTTACCCCAGGGAGTTTTGGCGATGGCCCGGCCCTCGATCACCACCGGACAGACGGACTCACCCTTTTTTGCGCGCTTGGCCATGGCCGCAGCCGCCCGGCGGCGGCGCTCGGCCACGGGTACATAGGGAGGATAGTTTCCATAGCGGGACATCTTAGGCCTCCTGGGTGCTGGCGGCGCTCAAGTCGAGACGAACCATATCCAATAGTTGCTCGTCACTCATTTCGGTGAGGTTGATCTCGCCCGAGCCCTCAAGAAGATCCGCGGCGAGGCGGCGTTTATCCTGAATCATGACATCAATTTTCTCTTCAATGGTGCCCCGGCAGGTGAACTTATGGACCAGGACCTTGCGGGTCTGGCCAATACGGAAGGCACGGTCGGTGGCCTGGTTTTCCACCGCCGGATTCCACCAGCGATCAAAGTGAATCACATGTGAGGCGGCGGTGAGATTCAGGCCCGAACCGCCCGCCTTGAGCGATAGAACAAAGAAAGGGCAGCGCTCGTCTTCCTGAAAACGGCGCACCAAATCCTTGCGCGCCTTGACGGGGGTTTCGCCGGTAAGGATCAGGCCCTGTTGGCCAAAAATGCCGGCGAGAAAGGCCGCCAATGGGGCGGTGGTCTCGCGAAATTGGCTAAACACCAGGACCTTTTCCTGCTTGGCATGAATGGTGTCGCACAGTTCGCGCAGACGGGCAAACTTGCCGCTGTCGCTTTCTTGCCAGCTCTGATCACCAAGCCATTGCGAAGGATGGTTGCAGATCTGTTTGAAGCGCATGAGGAAGGCCAGCACCAAACCGCGCCGGGCCATGCCCTCGCTCTCGGCAAGGCGTTTTTGCAGGTCCTCAACCGCCTGTTGGTAGAGCGCGGCCTGCTTGCGCGACAAACCGCACCAGGCACTGCATTCCACTTTGTCGGGCAAATCGCTAATCACGCTCTGATCCGTTTTGAGGCGGCGCAGTAGGTAGGGCTGAATCAATCGGCGCAGGGGTGCATAGCCATGCGGCGTGCCCGCCAGACGCTGAGCCCAGGCGGAAAACTCCTTGGCCTTGCCCAGCAAGCCCGGATTGACGAAATCAAACAGCGACCACAGGTCCCCCAGGCGGTTTTCCACCGGCGTTCCCGTGAGCGCCAGGCGGGAAGCGGCATGAAGTTTTTTTGCCGCCTTGGTTTGCCGGGTGCCGGGGTTTTTGATCGCCTGCGCCTCATCCAACACCGCCAAGCGCCACTGCATGGTCTGCAGCCAGGGATAGCGGTGCAGCGCCGCATAGCTGACAATCACCACATCGTACTGGGACAGCTGCTTGGGCTGCAGCGATTTCAATGCGGCCGCGCTCAGGGCGCTGGGATGGGCAATGCACACCTTCAAGTCTGGGGTAAAGCGTGCCGCCTCGGCCGCCCAGTTACTCAGCAACGAGGCCGGCGCCACCAGAAGGCTCGGCGCCCGGCCCTCGTGCTGGGCGCGCAGGCTGAGCAGCGCGAGCACCTGGATGGTTTTGCCCAGGCCCATGTCATCAGCCAAGCAGCCGCCCAGGCCAAGCCCGCTGAGCAGACTCAGCCAGCGCACCCCACGCAGCTGATAAGGGCGCAGCACCGCACGCAGCCCGGGGATATCCTCGCCGCCGTCAGCTCGCTGGTCATCGCGCTGGCGCAGGGCACGCAGCGTATCCGCCAGCCAAGGACCAGCGCTGACCTGCGACCAATCGGCATCAACGCTGTGCTCGTCGCTCAGGGTACGGCCAACCCCGGCCAGCAGGCGCATGGCCTCGTGAAAGGCAATGCCCTGCTTGTGCGCGAGGCGCTCTATTTCTTGGAAGCGTTCCAGGGTTGCCGCCACCCGCTCACGATCAATTTCTACCCAGCGACCACGTATAAACACCAGGGTCTCGCTACCGGACAATAGCTGTTGCCGCTCGGCGTCGCTCAAGGGTTCACCATCAATCACCAGAGCCGACTGGAAATCAAGGAGCGCATCCTGGCCAACCCGCGACGGTGCGGCGCCGCCCACCGTGGCCGAGACCTGCACCCGCGCCGGGCGACCACCGCGCCAGGCCGCCGGCAAGCGGACCACCACCCCTGCCTGCTCCAGATGGGGCACATCCCGCAACAACGTCATGGCCTCAGCCGCCGACCAACGCAGGGGATGAAATATTTCCCGGCTGCTGATCAGCTGATCCAGCCACGGACAGTGCGCTGCGGCGCGCTGCAGCGGCTGCAGCAATGCCAAAAGACGCTGCTTATCGGCCGCCGCGGCGTAGTCGTTGAGGGCCTGCCCCAGGGGAACATGCTGCGCCGTGCCGGCCGCCGATAGCTGGCTGGTGTAGGTGGCCAGCAGGGCAAAGGGAGCCACAGCGTCCTGGCGATTTTCCGCCACATGCAGATGCACCCGCCCCACCAGATTCCAGGCCGGATGCAGGGCATGCAGAAAGGCCTCTAAACTGGGCTGATCTGCCGATTGTGCCAGCTCTGCACGGAAGGCATCATCGATGGCCGCCCAAAGATCCAGCAAATGCTCGGGGGTGAGATACTCCGCCCCCGCCATCGGCGGTGCCGCCCAGAGCCAGCTTTGCGCGCTGCCCAGATCGGGCGCTGGCACCGCCTGGCTGAGGGCCTGCTCGCCACGGGTACACAGGGTGGTGACAAAGCGCCGCCCCAGATCCCGCCACCACGCCAACACCGGGGGCAAGGCACTCTCCACCTGGCGACTGCCCAAGTACCAGAGCCCGTGCCCAGCGCCATGGGCAAAGGCCGGCAGCAGTCCTGCGGCCAACTCGTCAGCGATGCTTTCCCCGGCGGCATCGTCGGTGACCTCTTCCAGCAACAGATTGCCCTGTGGCGTTACCCGCAGGAGGGCGCGCTGCGTCATGGCTCGTCCATCTGATGCAGATGTTGTTCCAGCACCAGGCACAGCGCATCCAGCTCCTCAATCAAAGGGCCATTGTTGGAACGGTTACAAATATAACTCAACTCCCCAGTGATATCATCAAGATCGGCCTGCGTAAACGCAATCCAGCGATAACGACCATCGGCCAACTGTCGCTCAAGCTCAGGGTGCAAGTCCGTGGCATGCGCACGAAGGATGTATTTTTCCTCGGGCATCATCTCAATCATGACCGTTGGCTCGTCACGGCCGCCTGGCTGCTTACTCATAATGGGGACCCCTCCCGCCGGATCACCAGCCCTTGCTGAGCAATGGATCACGGCCGTTCTGCCTGCGTGCGCAGCAATCTAGAGCCCTGCAACAGCAGGACAATGCTCGTAAAAGGCCCCCGCCTATCTACGACCTACGCTGCGCTATTCGCGCCACCCCAGACCCAACCAGGTGAAGGACGCTGAGGCTTATTTCTTTCTCAGCGCACGCAACGGAATCACCGCGGAGCGCAGACGCTTGTCGTACTGACTTTGCCCTAATAATTATATATATCGTTCCATGTCGCTGCGGACTTGCTGCAGGAGAGCGCGCAGGCCAGGATCACAATGGGGTTCATCCCAGGATCCGGGGTTGAGAAATTGCCGCTGCCACAATAAACGCGCATCCACGGGGCTGATTGCCAGGGCTTCTACCATGGGCAGCCAGCGCTCAGCAATGACATCTATCATGGCCGCCACGCAGTCTCGGGCCTGGGCAGTGGTGTAGAGATAGGTGGGGGCGGCTTGGAGACACAACGATAATACACTTGCTCGCTGATCGCCGATGATGGCCATAGCCTGTGAAGCGGCGCCACCATGGCGGGGCTGCGGGCAAATATCATAGGCCGGTGTGAGCGCCACTCCCTCGCCATCCCAAAAGGCTGCGTGGTTGCGGGCATGGTCATCGCTATTGGAGACCAGAATATTCCACAGCAGCCGACGGTAGAGCTCGCGCACATCCTCCCGGCCACGTCGGCCCAGGGGGCCGCGTAACAGGTGGCCAAGATCCTCGTAACTGGCGTAGCGGGCGTCTTGCTCGCTCAGGCCCAGCAGGGTCAAAGCGGAAACGGTATGTCGCCGCTGCCAGTTTCCCTGGGGATCATTATTGCGGTCAAAGCGCTCAACTAAAAGGACCGGTCGACCGGCAATGCGGATCAGTTGTGTCGGCGCCACGGCGATACCCGCCGCTGCTGCCAGCCCCATGGCCAAAGCTTCGCTGGCAACTACGGGGTAGTGATCGCTTGAAGAAGAAAACTTTGCCAACCACGAGCGACCATCGTGTTCAATCACCGCCTTGGGCCGAGCCCCACCCAAGGAGGTACCCCGTTGGGCCGCCGCCTGCACATCCTCAGCAAGAGGAAGACCCGCGGCAATACCATCCATGGCTGCTTGAATCTGCACCAGATCGCGCACCCCACTCCCTCGGGGTACATAGACCTCTGAACTGGTTTGAAAATCCAGGGCCCCAAAGCGATCCGAGAGGGAATGCAAAAGATAATGACATTCCGCCT
Source organism: Planctomycetota bacterium (assembly GCA_007695355.1). Taxonomy (GTDB): domain Bacteria; phylum Planctomycetota; class UBA11346; order UBA11346; family UBA11346; genus REDP01. Next base: position 4,517 of record REDX01000247.1, on the reverse strand, counting down.
CGGGGCCGTGCGGAGTATCAGGCGGCCATTGGTCATCAATCACCCGTCGCCCCCAGCCATCGGGGGCAGCATCGCGAATGCAGCCGGGCATTGTCAAGCGCTCAGGTAACGGTATTTGGCCCGCGAGCAAAGGGAGCTCGGGCCCATAGAGACTGATGGCCGCAGGCCGTTCGCGATAGGAGCGGGCGTAGGTAAAGCGTAGTTCCGGGCCCACCGCATCCAGGCGGCCGGCAACCACGGGATCTGCCAGGCCCGGTAACCAGGTCCACACATACAGAGGCTCAGAAGTCATCGTCAACCTCCTGAGAGGGTGCGCGAATGCGCTGCGGAAGGAGGGCCATAATGGCCTGCTGCTGGCGGGCCAGACGGCGCAGGTCCTCGCTGTCTGAGTGAAAAAGCGGTACTCCCGTCAACACCGCCGCCTCAAACACACTGCCAATGTGGCAACCAGGTTCGCCCCGTTCTATCTTCTGCAGCGTAGGTGCGCTGACTCCCAAGCGCTGGGCAAGTTCGCGCTGCGACCATTGCCGCTGGCTGCGACCATGACGAATCATCGCTCCCAGCAGCTGCAGGGCTTCACGGGCATATATTGAGAGGGGCGGCGGCATGATAAACTATTTTTAACTTAAGGCACCTTAAAGTCAACTATTTTTGTAACTCGCTGCTGCCTGTGATCAGGCCGTTGCCATCAATCCGATCCACGCAGAGAGGTCATGGTCTATGCCTGCGAGTGGCATGCTGTCACTCTAGTAGAACCACTGCCCAATGTTTAGTTGCACGTTTAACATTGAGTTGCGACTTTCACCTTTACCCCACCCGCGCAAGGAACACGAGCAGTCCACAAGGGAGCGTCTCCCCCATCCGACACATGTCTGAGGAGGTGCCTGAGATTTTACAGCGCTGAGAAATACTGCCGCAAGAAGAGGCTGATTAGATGGACGTCCGCTGCGCCACCCCCCTCAGTCGCCCATCGCCGCCAGCAGCAAATCCTTGGATATAGGCCGCCGTCACCGCATCCACCAGCGCCAAGGGCGGGTCGGGCAGGCGAGAGCGACTGCAAGGAGCGCCAACTACACTGGGGTCGTGGTTGAGGAGGGTTCCCACTACCGCGTAAACACCCCAGTAGCATTGATCCTGCAGCGACTGCCAGTCGCTGCCAAAGGGGCGATCCAAGGGCGTTGGATTGATCAGGGCAGCCAAAGGAAACAGCCGTGCCCCAGGGGGCTGACCCAGGCCTGCGGCATGCCAGCGCTGCAGCACGCGGGTAAGCGATGCCTGAGTATAGCAGGTGGCGAGATGCAGCTGAAACCAGGGGTTATCGCGGTAACTGGCGGCTTGGGCTGGGTCCACGTCCGGGCCATAGTGCTCAAGGGCCTGCAGGGCAGCGTCTTCAAGGGCGCACACGCTGGCCTGTTGGGCAGGAACGTGAGCGGCGGCCTGGTAGCAGTGCTGTTCGAGGGCGGCGGCATGGGGTTTTATGGGATCATTCATAGGGGAAACTCCGGTCTTGAGGAGGTGTCTCTGAGGCCACGCCAGAGCATGGCCAAGCCCGACCAATCGCGGCCCCCTGCCTTGGGACCGGGGTCTTCTGCGGCTTCCCGGCTGGCGGCCCCTAAAGCCGCAAGCATACTGCGTCGTGTGGCGGGAGGACAGGGCGCCAGCAGCACGCGCATGCGCCCACACAAGCGCTCATTGCTCAGATGGCGGCCACAACTGAGCACGGCCAAAGCCCAGTCCCCAAGCATGCTGCGCCAGGGGTCAAAGGGGCTGCTTGTTGATAGCGATGTCAATTCCTCGCTATATTCCGCGTGGTAGGCGGCCATGGCGGCCACAGCCCTGGCCATGCTGTGCTGATTCCAGGCCGTGCAGTCCTGCAGGGTGAGAATCGCCTCCCAGGCCTGAGCGTGCCTATTCTCAGCTACCAATGCCGATGGGGCAGGCTCATCTGCGAATGCAGGACCCAAATGTGCCTCGCCGCCTGACACCTCGCCAAGCACGGGGTGGACACTGATGGGGTGTACCTGACCAGGATCAAAAATCACCGCCTCGCAGGCTTCCGGATAAACAGGATCAGCGCCGTGACGGCGATACAAACCCCCACCGCCGGTATGGGCAAGGGCGCTGCGAATACGGCTCATAGTGCGAAACCATGGACTGCGTGCAGTGCCGCAGCCCAGATGATTATCGGGATGATGCACATGGTAGGCATAGAGGGCTGCCCAGTCGCGGCGGCTGAGATGCTTATTGCCGGGCACGGCATGCCAAGGGCGCTTACCAAGGATTTCTTTCCCAAAACGACGTCGTAAATCCGCAATGGGAGCAGGGTCATAGGCACTGAACTCATCAAGGCGCAGCCCCGCAGCCAAACGGCAGACCACCACCACGCCCTCACTCGCATAGGGCACGGCCCAGCCAATGGCATCATGAGCGCGTTCGCTCACATACACCCCAGGCCCATACCAACGGCCGTGGCCGCCGCCGGCATCAAGGCGAAAACCCTCGGCCATAATCGCCGCCGCAGCGGCGCGATGGGTACCATGATACCAACAGTCACGGCTACCAATGGGCAATGCACTCATGGAGACTCCTTGCATGGTGGAAGACAGCTGCCCTCCAACCAAGGTAAGCCGCCAGTCTAGCACCCCTGACAGCGTATCGCTGAGAAACGCAATCCGCCTTTTCTGGTAGGGGTCCCCTACCGGAAAAACCAGAGGCAAACCATCTCGGAATATCCCACATTGTGATATCCTAGGGCCGAACCTTTCGGGAGAAGCCCATGAAAAGCCTGATCGTCTGCAGTGCCATTGCCATCCTCGTCCTTGCCGGGTGGTATTCCCTCTTTGGCCGCGCGCTGCGCGCCAGTATTGGCGAGCACATCCATGAAGCCACCAGCCCCGCCTTTGATGTGCGCGTCGCCAAGGAGGCCGTGCGCGATCTGCGCCTCGAGTTACACCGCGATTATCGCAGCCTTGCTGAACTCAGCCGCAGTCTTGAACGCGGCCAACAACGCCTCAACACCCTGCGCGAAGGTGTCAGCAGTATGGCCGCACACATTGAGGCTGGCGCTGAGCTCTTGGCCCAAGAGCCCCCCTATCATGTTCATGGCCGCGAGTTGAGTCGTAGCGAGGTGGAGCAGCGCCTGGAAACCTCTCTTGCCCGCCGTGCCCAATACCGCCGCCAGCAAGAACAGCTGGAACGCCATTTGGCAGTCCTTCATCAGAAAAAAGCCGAGATGGATGCCGCCTTTGCGGCCAAACGATCACGCTTGGATGACTACGAGGCACAAATTGCTGTGGTGAAAATTGATGCCCGCTTTCGCTCGGTCGCTGATCGCTTTGAGGTACACGAGGGCAAGCACCGCATTCAAGAACTCATCGACCGCATCAGCGACCAGCTCGCCGTAGATCAGGCCGTTACAGGCAATGCCACCAGTGTCAACTTTCTTGAAGCGCCCAGCGACCTCAATCAACGCATCCGCGAAGAGCTCGCAGCGCCATGAGCAACGACTCTCATACTCCCACGCCAGCCAGTGACGTCTGGGCGGGCATGCTGGTGGTGACGCTATTCATCGGTCTTGGCTTTATCGCTGGCTGCGTCTACGGCCGCCGCAGCCCAGCTGATGACCCCGCGCTATTCGCCGTGCCAGCCGTGGGGAAAACGGATGCGGTGCTGCGGCTTGATGACGACGGCGGCGTCTCCCTACGTCTGAGCAACAGAGCCACCTGGCGACGGGTATTTGCGCCGGGCAGCGCCCTCACCAGCCACCACCAAGCCCAGGGCGACCATGCGCACATGGTCGATATATTAAGCCCACGTTTTCACGCCGTCCTGGTGTACGACCAACACCCCTCCCGCAGCTATCTGGTGCGCGATGACAACGATGGCCTTTGGGCCTTCCGCTTTCGCCATGGCTCCCTGCACACCTACAGCCAAATCCTGAGCCACAGTGATCGCCCAGCACCGCTGGACTTCCTTAATCATTAAGCACGTACCGTGCAAGGAGCACGCCCATGCCACGCCGCCGCCACCGCAATCCATCCTCACAGCGGCAAAAGCTTAGCGCCACCCTGCGCCAGCACCGCCTTGATCACCCCCGCGGCGCTGATCCCGCCCACTGGGCCGCACACCTGGGCCTCGCCAATGCCGAAGCGCTGCTGGCACTGGAGGACTTACACCTCGCCGGTGATCTTGATCCCCTGGTGCGCTATCTGCGCGCCCTTGACCTTGATCCCGCCCACTGGGTAATGGAGGTTGATAAGGCCTTATACCGCGATCACACCCGCCGCGAATGTGACGATGCCTATAGTGATATCTTTAATGCCTCGCGCGGAGTCCACCCAGTCGTGGTGAAACGCTGCGTCTTAGGGCCCAGTTTACCCACCAACCCTCTGGGATGGACGCTTTTCCGTCGCTTGGTGGCTCTTGATCTGCAGGCAGTCGCCTGCACCAGCGTCCTTGCTGTTGGAGACTACGATCCGCTCACCCGAGTACACATGCTCATCAGCGCTGGCTGGCTG